>JAZUAR010000036.1:0-5590 GCA_045638055.1 Candidatus Avispirillum sp. | reverse complement strand
CGCTCTGTTTTTTGTGATACATCTTCTGCGGTATTCAAGAGGTGCATCATCGCAGCCGACAGCATCATATCTTCTCATAAGAGCCCCGAGAATCTCAGCTGCCAGTATTTCACGAATACCCTCCTTTTTCTCGCTAAACAGCGCTCCCGCAGTCTCCTTTATCTCATCGGGAAAGCCGCCCTCGGGCAAAAATACGTTGAGCCCGATGCCGAGAATAACACAGGGCTTCCCTTCCCTGAAAACAGATTTTGCAAGTATTCCGCAGACCTTTCTACCTCCCACAAATATATCGTTTACCCATTTTACAGAGGGAGAAATGCCCATCCCTTCAAGAGCCTCGCAAACAGAAACTGCCGCCATTCCCGTGATAAGACCTATCTTTTCAACCTCGGGATAAAGCACACAGCTCATATAAAGTCCCGTGCCATCAGGAGAGAAAAAGCTTCTTCCAAGCCTTCCCTCACCGCCCGTCTGCGTAAGAGCAATGACCGTGTGCCACTGGCGACAGCCCTCGGATATTCTCTTTTTTGCAACGGTATTGGTAGTGTCAAGCTCATCGTATATCTCAATATCGATCCCTCGGGAAAGCTTTTCCAGAATACCGCCCACAGTTATTTTATCGTCCATTTTTCACGTTTCCTTTTAGTTTATGCTTTGATTTTACCACCGAAAACCTTTTTTGGCAACTCCTTTTCGGTGATTACAATATCTTCTTTGCGGGAATAATAGAACAGAAAGGAGTGCACCTATGAAAAAGCAACATAAAATAGTTATAGGGGGATATTACGGCTACGGCAGCATCGGAGACGACACCGTTTTACTTTCTATCCTCTCGGGTATCGCAAAAAGGCTCCCCGAAAGCTGTGTCACCGTTCTTGGCAAGGACAAAAGCGCCCTTCCCCGCATTCCGGGAATAAAAACAGCTTTCAAAAGCCGCACAAATCCCTTTTCTCTTATCAGCGCCATGGCATCGGCAGACCTGTTTATCAGCGGCGGCGGAAGCCTTTTGCAGGATGCAACAAGCAAAAGAAGCCTTTCCTACTACTGCGGTCTCTTGCGCCTCGCAAAGCTTTGCGGATGCAAGATATTCATATACGCAAACGGCATCGGCCCATTAAAGGACGAAAGGAAATGCCGCTCCGCCCTCCTTCTTGCCGACCTCATTTCCGTCCGTGATGCGGATTCTCTTGAGCTTTGCAAAAGGCTCGTTGCAGACAAAGCCACCCCCGTTCTTTCCGCCGACCCTGTATTTGCTCATTCCTTTTCCAAGAGGAGACTACTCCCCTTATCGGACATAAACAAGCTGAAAAAGCCCTATTTTGCAGTTTCCCTGCGAAGGATGCGGGGGAGTGGCAAGGTGGATCTTGAAAAGCTTACATCAGTGTTTCTGCAA
This sequence comes from Candidatus Avispirillum sp., assembly GCA_045638055.1. Classification (GTDB taxonomy): domain Bacteria; phylum Bacillota; class Clostridia; order Oscillospirales; family CAG-272; genus Avispirillum. The sequence continues at coordinate 4,197 of JAZUAR010000036.1, read as the reverse complement.
ATCAAAAGCGAGGGATTTCTCCCTGTTTTTGTGCCTATGCAGGACAGCTTCGACCTTGAAATTTCAAAAGAGATGGCACGGGCAACGGAGGGGGCCGTTGTATGCATAAAAAGCTCGGACGAGCTTTACTGCCTGCTTGAAAAAGCATCCTTTGCTGTGGGGATGCGCCTTCATTTTCTCCTGACCTCCGCAATTGCAGGGACGCCCGCCGTTGCCCTTTCCTACGACCCGAAGGTGGAGGGCTGCATCCGCGCTCTTGGGCTTGATACGGCAGTATCCGCCTTTGATTTTACCTGCGCTGAGCTTGAGCAAAAGATCAAAAAGGCAAGAGCATCCTTTTCCAAAAGCGACACGGAGGCCGCCTGCCGACGGCTGAAGTCCCTTGCCGAGGGCGATTTTGATTTTGTCGTTTCTCTGTTGAAAGCAAATGAGGCTGCAACAGAAAAGTTTTATGCCGATACTTGAAAAGAGCGGCTCTATATGATATTCTAAAGGCAACTTATTATACTGGAGCCGCTATGAAATACTGTGTTCTCCCGTCCTACGTATGGACGTACCCCGACATTCATTCATATCCCGAGGGAAAGGATCGAGCCGATCTTATCTCTCTCAGAAACGGATATGCTACCTTCCAGGTTCATCTTTTTGAGGTTTTGTCCCCCTCCCTCAAGGTCGCCGTAGAGGGATTTGAGGCAGAAATCTATCGCGAAGTGCCTATCGGTGTTGAAAGCTGTCCCGGAATCGAAAACCCCACAGAGCATTTCCCCGAAAGAATGGCGCCCTTTTTCGTTAACGATTGCCTTGCTCCCATAACCGATACCCTTGCGGTGCAGGATAATACTGCAACCGTATATATTGCAATCAAGATCCCCTCCTACGCCCCCGATTCCTTCGACGGCGAGGTTGTAATCGACGGTGACTGCGAGAGCCTTCGCATCCCCGTTACAGTTGAGGCTGCAAAGGTCTCCACCCCTCCCGAGATTCTTGATATTGCCATGGGCTGGAGTCCTCAGACAGCAATGAGATACCACGGCGCCGAAAAGCGAGAGGATTATCTCGAGATAGAGAAAAACTATCTTGCGGCTCTTCGCCGCTGTCATCAGACCCATCTTTTCCTCCGTCCTCCCCGCGAGAGATTCGTTGACGGAAAGTGGGAATTTGACTTCACATTTTTCAACAATTACGTTAAAAGAGCCCTCAGCATGGGCTTTCGCGCCTTCCATATCGAGGGCGTGGGCTTCCGTCTCGCATGGGACAAGCCCTATATCTACCACCGCGGAATAGACCTCCTTTCATGGGAGGGCTATACATATCTTGAGCAGTATCTCGCTGCGCTGAAGAAGAATCTTTCCGATCAGGGCTGGCTTGACCGCGACCTTTTCTGCCTCGGTGTTTGCGATGAGCCAAACGACGAAAACTCCATGACCTTCCGCGCCCTCGTCTCAGCGATCAGAAAGCTTTTCCCCGAAATGAAGCTTTACGATGCTACAAGCGGCGCGCCTATCTACGGCACCCTTGACGTATGGGTACCCCGAAGCGATGAGTACGAAAAGATCCCTCACGTGTTCGACCATTATAAGGAAATGGGCGATAAGCTATGGCACTACGTCTGCCTCTTCCCCCGTGAGGGCGGCTATATAAACAGATTTATGGATATCCCCCTTCTCTGCACCCGCTATCTTTTCTGGGGCAACCACAAGTACAGGCTTTCCGGATATCTCCATTGGACCGTTAACGACTATCAGTCCGACGGCGACCCCTTCCTCGAAAGCTGCCCGAGACACGTCAATGCAGGAAGCGAGTCTATCCTCCCTCCCGGCGACGACAAGCTCCTCTACCCCGGCGAAAATCTTGCGCCTTATATCTCGATGCGCCTTGAAAATCACCGTGAAAGCGCCGAGGAATTTGCAATGCTCTCAATGATAGCAGACCGCGACCCCGCCCTTGCCGACGAGATTTGCGACAGCGTTTTCCACTCATTCCACTCCGTTGAATACAACGCCGACAAGTTTGAGTCCGCCCGCAGAAGACTGATCCGCGAATACGAGAAGATGTATAAATAATTTAAGAGAGGATGCAAAAACTTTTTTGAAAAAAAGTTTCTGCACTTCAAAAAACTTTAGAAAGGGATTTATATAATTTGGTTTTATCGAGGGTCGATGTTGTTTCTTTGTAGAAGAGCCCTGCAAGGGCTTAAAAGAGTTCACTAAAGATAACTTTAGTGAACTCTTTTTTAAAGTTTTTTGCGGAGCTTTTTTTCAAAAAAGCGACCGTCCCCTCACCGACAAACCCGAATTTGTATCACTCTCATGCGACAAAATTCAGGTTGACAAAAAAACGGTAGTGTAGTATAATACTTGGGTACGCTGGTGTAGCACAGGGGTAGTGCAGCTGATTCGTAATCAGCAGGTCAGGGGTTCAAATCCCCTCACCAGCTCCAGAAGAACTCACATGAAATGTGAGTTCTTTTTTATTCCAATATCGGGTTTGCTTTAAGTACACGTTGCTTTTGTTTGTCGCAAACTATTGAAATAGCTCGGATTTTATGATAAAATTTCATATCATATACTTAGGAGATCTTTATGATAAACGTATACAAGGGTAACGAGCCCTTCATTTTTATAAGCTATTCACATAAGGATACTGACCTTGTTCTGCCCTATCTTGAAGCCCTTAGCGAGAAAGGTTATCGCCTTTGGTACGATAATGGCATTGAAGCCGGCACTGAATGGCCTGAATATATCGCAGAGCGACTTATGGGAAGTGGAACTGTGATTGCATTTATGTCAAAAAACGCTCAGGACTCCCACAACTGCAGACGCGAAATAAATTTCGCAATCGAGCTTAAAAAAGAGCTTTTGATCGTATATCTTGAAGATTTCCCTCTTACTCCCGGTATGCGTTTGCAGCTTGGATCCCTTCAGGCACTGTTTTCTTACAATGCCGCCGACAAGCAAATCTTCTATAACAACCTTTGCAACGCTGCCATTTTAGCGCCCTGTCTTAACACACCCGAACCGGAAGTAAAAGCAGTTCCCTCTGATGAATCAAACGGCGCGACCAAAGCAATGCCTGCAAATGAATTTAGTACTGACACAAAAGAAGAATCATCCGATGCACCTGCTCAAAAAAATGACGATTGTATTATCATATCTGCAGATGACAGTAAAAAGCTCCCCGAAGAAGCTGTCCTCGTTAACGAAACTAAAGATGCAGCACGCCGCGAAGCGTTGTGCTACGCAATTTACATCTGCAACAAATCATTAAAGGCAAATAAACACCCCTTTGAGTTTAAACCCACAACAGAACTTAGCGAAAAGCAAATTACAAACGCTATTCAAAAGCATAAAGACATTATTTCCGAAAACGATATTTTATTCATATTTGATAACAGTCTTTTCACCACAGGAAAAAGCGGATTTATTATCACGGAAAATTTATTTATTAGCAATCAATCTCTCTTTCGCTATACTATAGACCTTCGCGAAATCGTTGGGTATGCCCCTTCAGGAAAGAATGAAATAGATATTATTTTCGCAAATAACAAAACCAAAACCTTCTATTTCAGCATCTATCGCGAAGCCTTTATCGACTTTTTTGAAGCATATTTTTCTTCTCTTAAAGCACTTTGATTTTAAAGCCCCTTAATATACCAACTTTCCGGTCTTTTGTTTAACACAAAAAGACAAATATATAAATATGCGGAGATCATCATGAAATTATTAAAAAAGCTTTGGCCTATGCCCTTCAAGATCAAAAAAGGCAAGTTCTTCTCTCTGTTTTTTAGACTTATTTTCTTTGCCATCATTTGTGCCGCTGTGCTGTGCGCCATCGATCTTTTTGACCACATCAAGCTTGTGGGCACAATTGTTTCCGTACTCGGAATCATCATCGAGCTTTACGGCATCATCGGCATCATTCTTTGCTTTCTCGTGTTCTTCGGTATTGTCAAGACAAGAAAAACAAGAAAATCCAGAAAATCCAAGAAAAGATAAAAAGAATGCAAGCGCACGCTTGCATTCTTTTTTACATCTTTATTCTCTGCTTGCTGCAGGGTATATTCAACCCAACAGCAAAAAACCCGTCAACTTGCGTTGACGGGTTTTAAAGCTTGATTTATCAAGAGATTAGCCGATCTTGGAAGCGTTAACCTTGATGCCAGGGCCCATTGTGGAAGCAATGGTGCAGCTCTTGATG
>JAZUAR010000035.1:0-15138 GCA_045638055.1 Candidatus Avispirillum sp. | reverse complement strand
ATCAAAAGACAGAATATCCTTTGATAAGATATTCTGCCTTTTTATATTTAATTTTCCTTTATAGGCATTTTGCCGCCCTTGGGTCAGTTATTTAGTGGGCTCACTCGAACACACAGAACCGTCCCCTGTCCTTTTGAACTAAGTGTGCCTTGCGGCACGAGAAGCACACCTGCGGTGCGTGAAGTATGCCTTCGGCAAGTGAAGCGCCTGCGGGCGTGGGTGGCACACTTAACTTCACTGCTCCGAAGGAGCAACTTCACTATGCCGTGGCATAACTTCACTTGGGCGAAGCCCAAACTTCACTAATTATTGCGGCTAAAAATCAAAAGACAGAATATCCTTTGATAAGATATTCTGCCTTTTTATATTTAATTTTCCTTTATAGGCATTTTGCCACCCTTGGGTCAGTTATTCAGTGGTTTTGACTATCGCTTGCGTTTTTTTGGATGTTCCTATTCAACCTTTTAGCAAGGATAGTATAAAGCTTAGGATCAATAGTTATATTGTCTTTTTGCTGCTCGCATCTTTTTATGATAAGCTCCCAAAGCTCTAAATAATTCTCTACGGTATAATCAATATAAAGTTTTCCATATCCGCAATAGATAATCATACAGTCAAAAGCTTTAGCTTTTAAAACGTTGGAGTATTCAATTCTGCATATGTTATCCCACTCGACCTTTGCACGAATTCCGCCACGAATATAATTAAAACACTCATCGGTTATAGTGAAGCTGGCTTTCAAATCTTGCCGATATATTACGATTCCAAATACAGATGCGGCAAAATAAGATGAAATTGCACATACTTTGTTGCTTATGCTATGGATATACTTCAAGGTAAGTGCTGTTGCCACTATACATATTAAGACAATCATAATGCTAAATATTATCGGATAGCGTTTATTTACTTTATATTTCATGTTTTCTCCTATTCTATATCAAGCTGATCATAAACGTATTCTTTACTTGTGTCAATGATCAAATTAACCGCTCCGTTAAGAGCAATTCTGCCTTTTTATATTTAATTTTCCTTATTAGGCATTTTGCCGCCCTTGGGTTAGTTATTCAGTGGTTTTGTACTGTTTTCTGTCTTTCTTTTCTTGCGTTTTTAAAGTGACGTTCATTATCTCACATATCAGTATAGCAAGTAAAGCTAAAACTATGTGTTGAGAAATTTCAAAATACTGATTGGAATCGCGGGGGGTTTTTAAGAATGCTTCCAAGAAAGCATTTAGCAAAGAATTTTCAAAAAATACGCTTATCGAAAGAAGTGAAGAAAAACGCGAAAGCTTATTATAGGATAGCTTTTTTGAAATCAAAAAGCCGAGTGTTACCGATATCCCAACGTTTACTATCGCCACAATAATTGTCACGGGAATACCGTGCTGAAGGAAAATATGATCTCTATACAATGCAAGGTCGAATAAAAGCGCACTTACGCACAAAACGACCACAACCGATATAAGAAAGTATGTAATTGCCTTTTTTAATGCCGGTTTCATATTGCCGATTTTCCTTTCGATACTTTAGTCCATTTCTATTTTCAGAATATCACAGACCTAAGTATTTAATTAACTCTTCATCAATGCAAGGATTTTCTCTTGCATTGGCGTAGTTTTTAATGATCGTGTCACACAGCTCGGGATAATTTTCAAATGAGGTTTCAATACAAATAACAATATTGGGTGCAGACGTGTGGATCATCATTCGGGCGAAGCCTTTTTTCCATATAAGCTTTCTGTGCTCCAGTCTTTGGATCGATGCCCAATCGACTGAAATATCCCTGCCGTATCTATAATATCGAAGTATGTTTGAATCAGTATAAACGTATGCTTTAATATCGGAGAGAGCAATCCACATAAAGATCACGAAGGCGGGGATTATGAGATAGGCTATTGACAGGCTGAACCACCAGCTTATGACAGTGTATAAAGCGGAAAATATGATTGTAAATAGAATATTTGTTAAGATGATCTTTTTTTGCACTTTGTATTTCATTAGCCAACACCTCCGATCATAATTTGTTTTGTGATTATCTCTATTTTCAGAATATCACAAAAGATGAAATTTGTCAACACGCATTTGGGTGTTCATCTGGTTGCGTTTTATATCTGCACGAGAGCAATTAAATACAAAAAGACAGAATATCCTTTGATAAGATATTCTGCCTTGTTTATTTTATTTTGCTTTTTCACTCCACTTTGCAGCGGTGGTGGGGTCTTTTGTAACGCCCCTTCCGTTAAGATAGCAATCCGCAAGTGCCTTGCAGGCGGCGGAATTGTTTTGCTCTGCTGCCATGGTATACCATTTCACAGCCTCAGCATAGTCCAAAGATACTCCGCTGCCGTTTTCATAGCATAGTCCGAGGTGATACTGTGCTCGGTCGTAATTCTGCTCGGCAGATTTTCTGTACCAATGGAGAGCTTGGTCGATACTCTGTTCAACGCCCTTGCCCTCCTCGTAAAGCACGCCGAGATTGCACTGTCCTCTTGCCTGACCCTGCTCTGCGGCCTTTCTGTACCAATATGCCGCTTTTTCAAAGTCCTGCACTACACCTCTGCCGTTTTCGTAGCAAAAAGCAAGGTTTGACTGGCCACTTTCCAGACCCGCTTCGGCGGCTTTTGTATACCAGAAAACAGCCTTTTCAAGATCCTTTTCAACTCCTCTGCCGTTCTCGTAGCAGTAGCCAAGATTTGTCATTGCTTTGTTATGACCTGCCTCGGCAGCTTTTGTATACCAGAAAGCAGCTTTTTTCAGGTCTTTTGCTATTCCCTGTCCGTTTTTATAACAGTTTGCAAGATTGTACATTGCGCGGGGATGATTGTTATCGGCTGATTTCTGATAATAGTAAACAGCCATTGAATAATCCTTGGGAACGCCTCTGCCGCTCTCGTAGCAGTATGCAAGATTTGTTGTGGCAGTAACATTGTTGTTCTCTGCGGCTCTTGTATACCAGTATGTGGCCTTTTCCAGATCGGCCTCTAACACAAAGCCTGTTTCGTGCCAGTATCCCAATGTTTTCTGTGCTGCGCCGTTGCCGAGCTCTGCTGCTTTTTTGTACCAGCAAAGGGCCTTTTCGAGGTCCTTTTCAACGCCCTCACCATACTCATAAGCATGGGCGAGAGCATTCATGGCCATAGGGTGCTTTTGATTTGCGGCCTTTTCAAACCAATAAAAGGCTTTATTCAGATCCTTTTCGGTGCCCTTGCCGTTCTTGTAGCAACTGCCAAGATTATTCTGAGCTCTGCTATGTCCTCTTTCGGCTGCTTTCTTATACCAGAAAACTGCCTCTTCAAGGTTCTTTTCGATACCGTTTCCTGTTTCCAGGCAGTACGCAAGGTTAGTTTGAGCGGCAAGGCTTTCGCCGGTTTTCGCAGATTTCTTATACCAGTAAATTGCCGTATCTATGGATTTATTTACGCCCTTGCCAAGCTCGTAGCAAAATCCGAGGAAGCACATTGCACGTCCGTGATTGCTTTCGGCCGCCCTTGTAAACCAATATACGGCCTTTTCAAAATCCACGTCAACGCTGCTTCCGTTGTAATAGTCCTCGCCGCGGAGATACTGAGCTTCGGGGTCTGTGATGTCATCCTCTGTAACTTCGGGAACGTTCACGGCAGTGTCAACAGGTGCAATAATGCTCTTTATCAGGCGTACAAGGTCTTCCAGCGCCTGAGATTTTCTCCCATAAGCCTCGATTCGCTGTGTTCTTGAGAGAAGGAAATCAAAATCGTCTCTGAGGGGGCAGTTCTCGATAGCGAAGGGAAGGATCACCTTGCTGTTTTTGAATGCCGTTTCGATCTCAGCAGAAACCCAGATGGATTCCTGGGCCCTATCTGAAAGAATGAGAAGAAAAACGCCGCATCCGCGGATTGCGGCGGGAATTTCTTTAGTATAGTTGGAGCCTCCGGGAATCGATTCGGGAGCCATCCAGCAGGTAATACCGTTTCTTTCAAGTATACCCTTTACAAGACGGGCCTCTTCTGTATCCTTTGAGCTGTAGCTTATAAAAACGTATTTATCCATTGCTTTCTTCCTTCTTAGGCTTTCTGCCGCAGCAGTAGGTTTCGGGGCAATAACCGAGGACGTCGCACTTGGGCATCATCTGTGTGTCGATGATATATGCCCATTCCTCGGAATACTCGCGAAGAGCCTTGCAGATGTCAGAGAAGAGCTGGCGGTATTCCCAGTATGCACGGGTGCACATTCTCTGGCGGGACATATCGATGAGGTTACGAAGGTTTCTCTTATCAACGATCTTTGTGGTCATGCCGAGAGGGAGGAGCATTGCGCTGTCCTCTCTTGCAATTCCAAGCTCCTCAAGAGCCTTGCCCGCCTCGGTGATAGCCTTCATGGTATCCTCGTATATCTTTTTCGCCTCTTCGTTTTTTGCAACCTTGGGAGGGATAACGTATTCGAAATTGCCGTAATCAATATAGCGTGTGCTTGCCTGAAGGCGTGTGGGTGCGCCGCCGAGATGGGTGTACCACTCGCGGATAACGCGGGCGGAATAGCCGTCGATAACAAGCTCAACGTTTACGTATTCAAGAGTTCTTCCGTGACCGGCATTGATACAGTCAAGACCTCTTTTGTAGTTTCTTTCTGTGTTTTCCACGTTAGCGCCCCAGCAGATGCCTGCTCTCTCGCCTATGAGAGAAATGGGGTTTTTAGTTGTTTCTGAGAGAATCTTAATATATCCCATGGTAGTACTCCTGACTTTTTATTATTGGTTACAGTATAGCACAGTGGCAAATTCTTTTCAATCCTTAAAGAAAATAATATAAAAATCCTTATATCGGCAGATATCCCACACAAATGCCGATGAGGGCAGAGATGCAGATGATAAGTATGGGGTGCGCTTTTTTAAAGGAAAGGATAAGGCAAAGAAGAAAAATGCCTGCAGTTATATAAAAGGAAATATCAAAGAATCGGGAAAGATCAAAGCCGTTAAAGAAGAAAACAGTTTTTCCGAGAGAGAATATTGCAGCGGCGATAAGACCGATAACGCAGGGCTTAAGCCCTGACATACAGCTTGATACGATAAAGCTCTTTCTGAATTTCTCAAAGCATTTTGCAACGATGAGAATAATGATAAAAGAGGGAAGAACAACGCCGAGGGTGGCTAAAAACGCACCGAGGACACCGCCCGTTTCAGCGCCGACGTAGGTTGCGATGTTGACGGCAAAGGGGCCGGGAGTGCTTTCGCTGACTGCGATGAAATTGATGATTTCCGTTTCGGTGAGCCAACCCTTTTTGAGGACTGCCTCCTGAACGAGGGGAAGCATCGCATAGCCGCCGCCAAAGGTGAAGGCGCCTATTTTCAAAAAGACGAGAAAAAGCTCAAGATAGATCATTTGTCAGCCCTCCTTTTTGCAACGAAGGAGAAAAGAAGACCGATGGCGGCACAGGTGATAATAACGAAAAGAACGTTGACCTTGAAAAATGCCACCGCTGTGAATGCAAGGCACATCACAATATAGGAAAGGAGGCCCTTCTTGCATTTTTTGAACATCGTGAAAAGCGCCTTGAATATCAGCGCAAGAACACCTGCGCGGATTCCCTCGAAGGCATATTGAACTGCCTTGATCTCGTGGAAACGGCGAAGCACAAAGGCGATAGTAAGAATTATAATAAACGAGGGGAGCACCACACCGCAGGTGGAAAGAAAGGCACCGAGAAATCCCGCAGTGCGATAGCCTACGAAGGTTGCGGCGTTGATTGCGATAGGGCCCGGGGTAGACTCTGCAATTGCAATTATTTCAAGGAGATCGTCGTCGTTTATCCATTTCTTGTTTTCAACCATTTCCCGCCTGATGAGAGGGATCATGGCATAGCCTCCGCCAAAGGTAAAGGCGCCGATCTTTAAAAAAGTATAAAAAAGAGCGAGAGCAGTTTTCAGCTTTGAGTTATTGAGTTTCATAAATTCACCTCAAGGCTAATTATATCATAAAACCGCAAAAAAGAACAAGGCTCTGCCTTGTTCTTTTTTTGTAAAACGAAAACCACGCGATAGTCGCGTGGTTCAAAAGAGGTTAACCGATGAGAAAAAATCCTCCGATTGTGTTAAGATAGAAACGACCTGCCAGTCGAAAAAACACAAACGGAGGATTTATCTATGAAGAAAGACGCCATAGACACAAGTAGTTTAGCACACACAAAGTGGAATTGCAAGTATCACATAGTATTTGCGCCAAAGTACCGCAGAAAGGTATTTTAAAATCATACATATTTTCTATCTCCTTTTCGCTTATAGATTATCAGTCAAAGAGATAAGCGAACTGACTGGGTATAGCGCATCGGCAGTCTATCGTTGGATTGAACGAGGATGGGTAGAGAGCATGATGTTTTTAGGAAGACATCTTGTAAGAAAGGATAATCTACATTCGTTTCTAATCTCGCCAACATATGTTGTTTTTCTACAGAAATATTCGAAACACCTACAACAGATATCTGAAATCAAATATCAGATGCAACTGCCGGAAAAGAAAAAGCAGTAGGCATCAAAACCTACTGCTTTTAGATGGCGGAGAGTGAGGGATTCGAACCCTCGTGCGCTTTTGGCGCAAACTGATTTCGAGTCAGCCCCGTTATGACCACTTCGATAACTCTCCGTATATGATTAAACTCAAAATGAGTCTAATTTTTATAATTCATCTGCGGGGAAACCCGTTATGTCCTGTTGCGGTGCCCGAAAAAAGCTTCGCGTCCGTTGGTGCTCGTTTTTTCGACCGCTGCCACTCCTTTTGCCTCGCTCGGTCTGCCACAGGCAGCGCTCGGCAACGTCCCCACTTGGGTACATCTCCGTATGTTAACCCCGGATGGGGTTAATTATTAAATTTCAAGCTCTGCAACGATGGGGTAGTGGTCGGAGACGATCTCTTCGATCACTCGGCATTCGGTGCATTTCATTCCTCGATAGAGGATATAGTCGATCTTTTCGCGGGGGGAATATGAGGGAAATGTGAAGGTGCCCTTCTTTTCTGTCATATCATCCGCGTCGGAAAGTCTTTGGAAAAGTCTGTCAAGGACTCCCGAATCCTTAGTATGGTTAAAATCTCCCATAACGATACAGGGAAGATCGGTGGAATCCACGATCTCGCAAAGGACGGAAACTGCATTGTGAGCTTCGCTCTTTGCAAGGCCGATATGGCATACAACAAGCATTATTTCCTTGCCGTCCACGTCAAGGACAGCCTTGATCGCGCAGCGATGCTCATAATGAACGTCCTCGCCTCTTTCGTCGGGGTCGGGGATATGGATGACCTCGGCAGATCTTACGGGATATCTTGAGAGAAAAGCATTTCCGTAAGGGTTTGTACCAACGACCTTTATTGCCTCGCCGAAAAAGCGGTTACACCCGAGAGCATCACCGAGATAGTTTATCTGGTCGGTATAGCCCTCCCAGTTGCCCTCGCCGCGGACCTCGTTAAGACCGCAGACAAAAGCTCCCTGATCTCCGATAAAATCGGCAAAAAGAGAAAGATCGATAATCTGATTTTTATAATCCAGACCGTGCTGGATATTAAAGGTCATAACTTTCATAAAGCACCTCAAACACCTTGTTGCATATTATACCACAACAATCTCCTGCTTTGCAATAGTAATTTAAAAAAGTCGCCGCCGAGTATTCTTTCCCCGACTCTTTCGGCCGAGACTAAAAAAGCAGATTAATATCATCACGTTATTCTATGTGATTTATTGCTTTTTTAAAAAAAATATGGTAATCTTTTAAGAGTAATTAAGGAGGTCGGGTATGAAAATCAGAATTATATCCCTTATCCTTTCATTGATTTGTATGTTTTCTGTCCTTTCGGGATGTGCAAATCAGGAAAAAAAGCCCCCTTCTCTCGATGAAAAGATGAAGGAGCGCGTTTTTGACCTTGAATGGGACGGAGAGGCTTGCGAAAAGAACGCCTCTCTTACCAAAGAGAAGGCTGATGAGCTTTTCAAGCTTATAGATTCTATTGAAAATGAGTATCCCTATGCTCATCTTTACGAAACTGACAAAGCCCTTGAACGGTTATCCTTTGACAGCAGCGTCGAGGAGCACAAGCACAGCGCGACAGACAAGTCCGGAAAGCTGACCGCTTCAGCTTTGGTTGAATCTGTTAAGAAAAACAACGAGGATTTTCTCGCGTCAAAGCCCTTCGGATACAAAAACGTTGAGGACAGCTATCTCAAAGAGCTTTGCACTCTTATAATTGAAACAATTGAAAAGGTGCTTACTAAGTATCCCGATATAGATAAGAAAAGAGTATACTGCAATCTTGGCAACTTAAAGATCCTTTACGATACGGGAATGCTTGATTTCGCCCAGGTAACAGACAAGTGGGTCCTTGCGGTCAACAACCTGACAGCATCCATGGCTCAGACTCTGAAGGGCGAGGGCGCTTACAGAAATACTATTATTCACGAATCCATGCATATCATCCAGATCGGCTGTGAATGTGAAGAGATCGGCGAGAATGCAGGCAGACGCTGCGGCATCTGCGTCTATTGGGATGACTGGGATCTTAACAGCGCCGACTGGGGCTGGTTTTTCGAGGCATCGGCCGAGAGAAACGCGTCAAATCTTACCAATGCCGACCCCATGACCTATACATATTGGGTCGACTATCTTTGCAGCTTTGATATGGCGGTAATTCTTGATAAGGACAACAGCGCCGACGTGATGGAGACCGTCTGCTTTTACGACGACCCCGAAATTCTCTTCTCAGCTTTCGGTATTGAAACTGATGAAGAGAAAAAAGAGCTGATCAATGCGCTTGTAACGATCAACGTTCTCCAGACCTCCCCCGAGGCATTTTTGAAAGCATATGAAGCAGAGTACGGCAAGCGCCCCGATGAGGACGAAAAGGAGCTTGAGCTTTACAGATATTCGCTGAAGCCCTGCGTGACGGTTACTCTTGCAAAAAGATATTATAAAAATCTCATACAGCTTCTGACAGAGTCTGAGGTTTCGGTCACAGACCTTTGCTTTCTCATAAACGCATTTGAAAGTCAGATAAATCAGCATCTTTCTTACAGCAAGAAAGAGATTGCAGAAATTAACGAGCATTTTTTCTCGCGTTATATTCAAATGCGAAATGCGCTGTTTGGTGCCATCGGAGAATGCAACGGCGACGTTGATATGAATAAGGAGTATTCAGAATACGATATGTGCGCCAAGGGAAAAACAAAGCTCAATGCCGCACTTGCTTTTCTTTCCGAAGAAAAGCGCAGATTTTTCCTTGAGCGCTGTCAATGGCAGTATAACATGGACAGCATCGGCGTCAAGGTTGAAAGCCACGAATAACACAGAAAGGTATTTTTATGGAATTTTTTGAAAAAGTATTTTCGCTGGTGAGCAGTGCCGTGTCCGGAATCAGCACCGCCATGTACAGCTACATTCTCATTATAGTTCTTGTTCTCGGAGGACTTTATTTCTCTTTCAGAACAAAGTTCGTTCAGTTCCGCTGCTTTGGCGACCAGCTTCGCGCCGTTATGGAAAAGCCCGGCGCGAACGGCGGCGTTTCTTCCTTCCAGGCATTGATGGTATCAACTGCATCCCGAGTTGGAACAGGTAACATCATCGGTGTTTCAACTGCTCTTTGCCTTGGCGGCTTCGGAAGCGTTTTCTGGATGTGGGTAATTGCCATCATCGGCTCAGCATCCGCTTTCGTTGAAAGCACCCTTGCTCAGATATTCAAAAAGAACGGCCCCGAGGGCTCCTACGGCGGCCCTGCATACTACATCGAAGCGGCTCTCAAGAGCCGTCCCCTTGCAGCAGTTTTCTCCGTTCTTCTTATCGTAACGTACGGTGTGGGCTTCAATATGCTTGCATCCTATAACCTTCAGTCCACATTCTCCTCCTACAGCTTCTACAACGAAAATTACACACCCTGGATAATCGGAGCCATCTGCGCTGCTCTCGTTGCCTTCTGCCTTTTCGGCGGCGGCAAGAGAATCGTTCGTGCAACATCCCTCATGGTTCCCGTTATGGGCGTTGCTTATATCCTCGTTGCTCTCGTTATCGTTGCTATTAATATCACATCCCTTCCTTCCGTTTTCCAGCGCATCTTCTCCGAGGCATTTGACGTTCGCGCAATCTTCGGCGGCTTCGGCGGCTCCTGCGTTATGTACGGAATCAAGAGAGGCCTCTTCAGTAACGAGGCGGGCGTAGGAAGCGCCCCCAATGCATCAGCCTCCGCAGAGGTTGCACACCCCGCAAAGCAGGGACTCGTTCAGGTTCTTTCCGTATTCATCGATACTATCCTCGTTTGCTCTGCAACCGCATTTATGTGCATGTGCTCAGGCATCGAGCCTACAGAGGCCCTTTCCGGTGCTCCCTACGTACAGGCTGCACTCACTGAAACTCTCGGTGCTTTCGGCCCCGTGTTCATCACAATTTCAATGATCCTCTTTGCATTTACAACTCTTCTCGGAAATCTCTTCTACGTAGACAAGAGCATCTCTCACCTTATGAAGAAGGTTCCCGGAAAGAAGTTCATGACAGTTTATTACGTTATCGCATCCCTCGTTATCTTCGTTGGTGCAGGTCTTGATGCAGGATTCCTCTGGGACGTTGCGGATATCACAATGGGTCTTATGACTCTCGTTAATATGCCCGTTATCATCATCCTCGGCAAATATGCATTCCGCGCCCTTGACGACTACGTTGCGAAAAAGAGAGCAGGAAAGGACGAATCCTTCTCTGCAAAGGACATCGGAATTGAGGATTGCGACAATTTCTGGAACGCGGAGTAATATTTTAGGCAATAACCGAATATAATATGCAGTTTCGTTATTTTATGCATCTGCATAAAACTTAAACCCCTTGATACACAAGGGAAAGAAAAAAACAGCCTCGCAAATTGCGAGGCTGTTTTTTATGCTATTGAATCGATGTATTCCATAAGCTCCTTGAAGCTGCCGTTGGGGAATGCGGAAATATCGGCAGACTCCTTGTTGATAAGGTTATCAGTTAAGAGAAAGACCTTCATTCCAAGCTCTCTTGCCACCATATCGTCGGAAACGTCGTTGCCGACCATAAGGCATTCCTCAAAGGAAAGCCCCATTCTGGATACCACCCATCTGTAGTAATCAAGGTTGGGCTTTGAATAGCTTGAGTTCTCATAGGAAGTGAAGAACTCAAAATCGTCGGGAGAAAGACCTGCCCAGGCGATGCGCTTCTCTGTTGCTATTGAGGGGAAAAGAGGGTTTGTTGCAAGGGCTGTTCTCAGTCCCTTTTTTCTGACGTAGTCAATGACCTCTCTTGAAAGGGGCTCGTCCTTTACGACAACGTCCTTCACAGAGTCGAACTTAGTCTGATAAAATTCATCAAAATACTTGATATCGCAGCTAAGATCGCGGTCGGGGAAAAACTTTGAAAATACGTCCCAGAAAACCTCCTCGTTGCGCTTTTCGCCGTTGTTTTTGACAACGGCACCCGTGCCTGTCCACAACGCTTTTGCAAAGGATGCGGGATCGTATCCGTGGGGAGCGAGGTGGGTAGCAAGACCCTTGAGATAGGTTTCTATAAAATGATCCTGATTCATGGAAAGCAGAGTTCCGTCAAGATCGAATAAAACAGCTTTGATTTTCATAATGTAACTCCCAAAATGATTTAATTTATTATAAATCATACCCCGATAAAAGTCAATCACCGCAAAGTAAAATACTCTGCGGCGATCGATTCAGACAAAGAGTAAAAGACTCAGCGCCATGACAGCCATTCCGAAAACAAAGCCGAGGACAGCTAAGCCGTGATGAGAATTATCCTCGGCGGCGGGGAGGATCTCATCGATGCATATATAAACCATTATGCCCGCACAGGCGCCAAATATGATTCCGAACACGGTGTCGGACATAATGGGCATCAGTATGAGCCAGCAAAACAGCGCCCCCATAGGCTCTGCAAGACCTGAAAGGAAGGACACGCAAAAGGCAGTTTTGCGAGACCCCGTTGCCCGAAAAACAGGAGCGGCAACGGCAATACCTTCGGGAATGTTGTGTATGGCAATGGCGACCACCACGGGCAGCGCGATGCCCGGGTCCCGAAGGGCGGAAACGAAGGTTGCCATACCCTCGGGAAAATTGTGCATAGCTATGGCAAAGGCGCAGAAGAGGCCTGTTCTCATCAGCTGAGAATTGCAGACGGACTTATCCCTTTGGAAGCATTTTTGCGCTCTCTCCCCCTCAAAGGATGGAATGAAGCGGCCGATGAGAGCGATAAGTAGGATTCCACCGAAAAAGGAGAGTAGGAAGACCGCTCCGCCGCCCCGCTCGCCAAAGGCCGAGGCGAGAGCATCCGTTGCCTTTGAGGCAATTTCGGTGAGGGAAACGTACATCATGACCCCTGCGGAAAAGCCGAGGGTCAGGGACATAAACTTAGGATTCGTGTTTTTTGAAAGGACAGCGATCAAACTGCCGATACCGGTGCTGAGCCCCGCAAAGAGCGCCATAAGAAAGGCCGGGAAAATATCATTCATGGAATACCTTTCCTTGGGGCGGTGCCCCAATTTTAACATCTGAAGAACGCAAAGCAGTTCTTCAAGGACAGTATATTCCGATTTTTATAATCGGCTACGAAAAAGAGGACGATTATGCATTTGCTATTTGTCCTTTTTCAGTTGACAATATAATGAGGTTGTGCTAAAATAGATAAGCTATAAACTATTAATATAACATTCACTATCGGGGTGTGGCTCAGTTTGGTAGGTGAGGAAGAAAAAACGATTGAGTATCGTTTTTTCGACGAAGTAACGAAAATAAGGAGAGTGCAGAGCCGAGTGTATCGAGGCGATAGCAATCGACTATATTTTCGGAAGTAGCCGCTCGACTATCACTCCAAGGGTGGAAAACACAAACAATTTAATATTTACTATCGGGGTGTGGCTCAGTTTGGTAGAGCGCTGCGTTCGGGACGCAGAAGTCGCAAGTTCGAATCTTGTCACTCCGACCACATAAAGAAAAAGCACAGCTTTGGCTGTGCTTTTTCTTTATGCGATTGAAGTTTATCGATTCGAGCTTCGCCTGCTTGCAGGCTAGTTTTTCGCTATGCTGTCTTTATTTACAGTTAAATCTTGGCGAAAAACCTGTTCAGAATCTTGTCACTCCGACCAAAAGAAAGAACAGGGCGTTTGCCCTGTTCTTTCTTTTTATCTGCGTTATCGATTCGAGCTTCGCCTGCTTGCAGGCTAGTTTTTCGCTATGCTGTCTTTATTTACAGTTAAACCTTGGCGAAAAACCAGTTCAGAATCTTGTCACTCCGACCAAAACAAAAGCCGGGCACAGCTCGGCTTTTTCATTTTTACATATTTCCCCTGCGAGGTTGCATTTAACGTAAAAATATGATAAAATTAAGAAAATCTTAAAAAAGAGGGCTGACAATGAAAAAAATTATTAGCCGCGTATTTTCCCTGGTCCTTGTTGCGATCATGATACTCTCCCTTTGCACGGGTATCGCTGCCGCAAAGGACTCTTCCAAAGTAAAGGTGGCCGATAAGGCAACCGTGCTTTTCACTCACGATCTTCATTCCCATCTTCTCCCCTCCGTTGCTGAGGACGGCGGTGAGTACGGCGGTTATGCACGTCTTATGTATGCTATCCAGAAGCAGAGAGAAAAGTATCCCGATGCGATCCTTGTAGATGCGGGCGATTTCTCCATGGGTAGCCTTTTCCAGACAGCATATGCCAGCAGTGCTATTGAGCTTCGCATTATGGGCGCTATGGGATACGACGTTACAACCTTCGGTAACCACGAGTTTGATTATCTTCCCGAGGGCCTTGCTTCCATGCTCAATGCGGCAAAGGCAAGCGGTGAGCCTGTTCCCTATATCGTTGAGTCAAACTATCTCCCCCCCAAGAAGGGCGAGGATGGCTACAACAAGGATATCACCGATGCATTTGAAAACTACGGCGTTCGCGATTACGTTATCCTCGAGCGCGGCGGAGTTTATTTTGCGGTGTTCGGCGTGTTCGGCCTTGATGCAGACGACTGCGCTCCCAATTCCGGCATGATCCTTCACGATATTGCAGAGTCTGCGCAGAAGACAGTTGATGCGGCAAAGAAGGAATGTATTGAAAAATACGGTGCGGAGCCTGTTGTAGTATGTCTTTCCCACGCGGGCACTGAAAAGCGCGAGGGCGAGGACTACGAGCTTGCAAAGAACACCGAGGGCATTGATATCATCATTTCCGGCCATACTCACTCCACTCTCACCGAGGCTGTTGTGGTTGGCGAGACATACGTTGTTTCCGCGGCAGAGTACGGCAAGTATCTCGGCGTGGTAGACCTTCTCAGAGACGAGGAGGGCGTATTACAGCTCAACCGCTACAAGCTTATTCCCATTGACGAAAACACAGGCGAGGACGCCGAGATGGCAGCCCTTGTTCAGCAGTACAAGACTGACGTTGAGGAAAAATATCTTTCTCAGTACGGCGTTACCTTTGACGAGGTACTCGTCAACAACGATATCACCTTTGAGACAGTAAAGCAGGCGAAGGCTACTCAGCACGAGTCCACCGTCTGCAACGTTTTCTCCGATGCTTACAAGTGGGCAGTTGAGAACACAGGCATTAAGGTTGACGTTGCCCTCACCGCCGCAGGCGTTATCCGTGAGAGCCTTCCCACAGGCAACATCACCACAAGCGACGTGTTCAATGCGGCATCTCTCGGTGTCGGCACTGAGGGCGAGCTTATTGCAGTTTACGTAACGGGTAAGGACCTCAAGAATGCTCTTGAGGTAGATGCATCCGTTCAGCCTCTCATGAAGTCCGCTCAGCTTTATTTCTCAGGCATTGAGTATTCCTTCAACAAGAAGAGAATGATCTTCAACAAGGTTGATTATGCTATGCTCCGTCGCGATGACGGCACTCTCGAGGCAATCGACGATGAGAAGCTCTACTGCGTAGTTACAGGAATGTATGCAGGTCAGATGCTTGGCAGTGTTGAGGAGACCTCTATGGGTATTCTCGCGATCACTCCCAGAACAAAGGACGGAAAGCCCATAGCACCTGACGAGCTTGTAAACCACGTTGTCCGCGACAGCGAGGACAAGCCTGTTAAGGAATGGTACGCTATCGCATCCTATCTCCGGAATATGGGCGGCGAGATGGATGAAAAGTACGCTCAGCCCGACGGACGTAAGGTGGTTTA
>JAZUAR010000034.1:0-8758 GCA_045638055.1 Candidatus Avispirillum sp. | reverse complement strand
CTTACCATGAAACAGTATAAAGCAGTTGCAGGCCCTATGAGCGTTAGCGTTAAAAAGGGTGAAACACAGTCCGCATTTAATCTTTTCGCAGATATCATCAACAGAGAGGCTGCAGGCGGTTGGACCTACCACTCTATGGAGACAATCACAGTTACTGAGAAGCCCGGATGCTTCCAGCAGCCTGTTCCCCTCAACTACTACATGCTCATTTTTGAGAAGGACATCTAAGATCCATCGGCTTATGTGTGAGTTCTTTTATAACCGGAGGATCCCCTTTTGAAAGAATTTGAGTTTTCTGCAGATCAGCTTCCGGACCTCGAAGCGCTTCGCAAGGCTATGTTCGAGGATGAAAATGATCCCAGAAGTAATAATTACAAACGAAAGCTTAACAGACCGAAGATAAACTGGCTGAGAATTATCCTCTCCGTTTTTCTCCCCCCTGTTTTGCTTTTTCTTATTTCATGGCTTTTGATCTCTAACGGAATCAATCCATTGATATGTATTGCCGCTTCCCTGCTTATTCTTCTCGTGTACACTGCTGTCAGACTGAAGACGGCCATCATTTGTGCAGTCCGCATCTATCAGCGCTATGCTCCCGACAGTATCCGCAACAAGTGTCGCTTCGAGCCCTCCTGCTCCGAATATATGATACTTGCTCTTGAAAAATACGGTCTGTTCAAGGGACTTGCAAAGGGGTTCGACAGAATGAAGCGCTGTAACGTCAGCGACGGCGGCTTTGACTATCCTTAAATTTGGAGCTTTTTATGGGTATTAATGAAATACTTTTAGTTATTGCGGCGCTGCTTCCCGCAATAATCCTTCTTATCTACGTCTACACAAAGGACAGAGCTGAAAAGGAGCCTCTTCACCTTCTGCTTTTGCTTTTGGGTGCGGGTGCGATAATTATTCTTCCCGTTGTTATAATTGAGCTTCTCATTGGCGGTATCATTGACGGTGCTTTCGGCGTTACTTCAGATAACACCGAGGCTTTGGCATCCGATCCCGTTACCTTCAGAATATACTCGGCTCTCACTATGTTTATCGGAGTTGCACTTATTGAAGAATTTTTCAAGTGGATCTCCATGCTGCTTATCACTAAAAAAAGCAAGCACTTCAATTCCCTCTTTGACGGTCTTATTTATGCTATCTTCGTGTCACTTGGCTTTGCCGCACTTGAAAACGTATTTTACGTAATCGAGCACGGCTGGGGCAATGCTGTAATGCGAGCCGTTCTTTCAGTGCCCGGACATATGTTCTTTGCAGTTATGATGGGATATTTTTACAGCTTATGGCATATGTGTGACAAGGCAAGAGCTTATGAAGCAAAATTCAAGGAGCTTGGAGTTATTTCCCCCTCGATCTCAGGATTCAATTCCACCTCATATAAGATACTGAGCCTCATCGTACCCGTTGTGATACACGGATTCTACAATTACTGCTGTACTGTTGGCGGTATCCTTGAAATCCTTATTATGCTTGGTCTTATCGTCGGTCTTTATATTTTCTGCTTCAAAAAGATCAGGACAATGTCGGCACAGGACACAAGCGACACTGTATTTGCTCTCAGGCTCCTGCACAAAAAATATCCTGCCATTGCACAGTGGGCAAGTATGAACCCCGAGCAGTACAATTCAATTATTTCTTAAAGCACAAAAAAAGCCTTCCATTCGGAAGGCTTTTTTCATTATTATGCGAAGGGATCGATGCGGAATTCGTCAAGCTCCTCAGGGTCTGTGAGGAAATGATGCTTTTCAGCGCACTCCTTGCAGATCTTTTCCATCTTTTCCTCGCCTACAAGCTCGGAAAGTCCGGTAAGAATGCTGGGCTCATACGCATATCCCATAAAGAATTTTTCGCAATCATCGCATGTGTGCATAAACTTGGGAACGATAATGATCGCTGCCACGATTATTGCCACTACGAGAAGGATAGGAATAAGCTTTTTCATTTTCTAATCCATGCTTTCTTTGCATCCCCGATTGCTCGGGGATGCGTTTTTTATTTAATGCAATTTTTTAAGTAGAAGTTCAGTATACGCTTCTCGGGTGAAGGAATGTACGTATAGCGCAGATCCACCTGCTTATCTGTTTTAAGATTTGCATATCTGAGCATATCCATAAACTTTCTGCCGTCAACAAGCATATTCTTTGCCTGATTGTAAAGAGCATCTGTTGCAAACTTGAATGTGATGTACTCCTGACCGCGGGAAATGCTTTCGCAAACGATGTTACGGATCTTCTCCTCGTCATAAGACTCAAAGTACAGACCGTGACGGCGGTGATAGTTACACTTCACTGCTGTGCAAACAGGAAGATTCCATACAGCCTCGGGCTTATGCGCATCAAGTCTGAGAACCTCCTCTGTTGTTATACAGAAGCAGCCGTAGTCAACTGCGTCAATACCGTCGCGGTTCTTTGTATCCGTACCGTCGCCCCACGTTACGTCGATATGGTAGTAGTCGCCCTCTACCTTAACGAGGTTCCAAGCGTGAGTTTCGCTGGTCACGTAAACACACTCGATTCCCAGAATATTGAGAAGGAACTGAAGGGCCTTGGCATAGCCTGCACATACTGCCTTCTTTGAAACGAACACGCCATAGATAGATCTGAGATCATCGGGCTGTGTGCTTCTTTCGTTTCTGGGTATCTTCTTCTGGCGCTCAAGGCCGATGGTATCGTAGTCTACAAGGTCTATGATATTTTCATAAACCTTCTTTACTACCTCGTAGTCACTCATAGTATCGGAGATAGAATCAAGGAAGGGCTGGACAGATGCTTCTATCTGATCCTTACGGTTTTCAGCCTCTTCTCTTGTCATACGATATTCAAATGAGATCTTACCGACAACCATTGTCTCGGTATTATAAAGATAAGTTTCGTTATAATAGAACCAGAATATCTCAGGGTGGTCTGCAAGAACGTAGTCCATAACCTTTCTCGCCGTATCAAGTGTAAACTCAACACCAAAATCAGAGATCTCGGTCTTATAGTTTTCAATTGCATCAAGCACCAGGTTATATACTGTCTTCTCATTTTCGTTCATTCTGTTGTAGAAGAACTTGGGAGCGTTACCGAAGTCTCTCTCGCTGGGTCCGACTACAGCATCCTCAGCTGTGGGGATCACACCTGTGGGAACACCGCCTGTGGGGCCCTTGGGTGTATCGTCATCCTCGGGGAGTCCCATACCGTCGTCCTTGGGAGGAATAACGGTTATAGTACCGCAGTAGTCCTCTGCAAGGGGAGTTTCGGTATCCATAAAGGGAGTTACCTTTGTAATGATCGTACCGATCGAGAAGGGATAGTTTGCACGGTAGCGCATAAAGCCGCGTCCGTACTCATCATCACGGAAGGACGTCATGATCTCTGTTCTCTTTGCAAGAGCGGGATCATTGATGAGGTATGCATACTGCACCTCAACCCATTTTGCCATACCCTCATAGATCTCAAGCTCAAGTCCCTTGCCGTACTTCTTGCGGATCTTCTTACGATCCCAGTTTACGTACTGCCAGATATGAGTGAGCTCATGGGCGATGGTACAGATGGATGCCATTCTGGGAGAGCCGTTTTCAACAAGAAGGCTGAAGCCGTTCTTATCCTTAATGGCAACGCCGAGAACTCTTCCGTCGCTGTCGGGAGTAGGCGTGAAGCTTTCGCCGAGGCGCTTATGGAGAGTTTTGGAATTAACCATTTCAACCTTGACACCAACGTTGAGACGGATTCCGAAGAAGGATTCCATATTTCTTCTGACGTCCTCGAATATCTTTTTGAACTCCTCGCCTGTCTTGATTGCTGTCTTTGAGCAATGGAGGCAGCGGTCTCGACCGTCGGCTAAAGTTTCATACTCAACACCAAAGATCTCGGTTCCGCAGAAATCACAGTATCTTGCGTTTGCCTTACCGGGCTTATATGTAGCCTCGATGATCTTTGAAATATTCTTGCCTTCTCTTGCCTGGCTGAGAGGATTGAATCCGAAGCCAAGAGCATCGAGATAGCTCTTTGTTGCCTTCTGATCGATGCAGAAGGGCTCGTTTACGTCACCGAAGAGGAGATAATATCTCTCGTGATAGGGCTTTCTCTCGGGGATGATTCCTACCATAGGCTCATCATCAGAGGTGGGAGCAGTCTGATGCTCAACGTCTGCGGGAGCATTCTGCTCGTGTCCCTCAGCATTATCAGCTGACTCTTCTTCGTCTACGGGAGTTTCTTCCTCGGCAGTCTCCTCAATAGATTCCTCAACAGGCTCCTCGGGAGTTTCCTCAGGAGTTCCCTCGGGGAGCTCGGGTGCTTCTGATTCCGCAGGAGCTTCCTCGGGTGTTTCCTCGGGGATTTCTGTTTCAACAGGAGCCTCTGATTCTTCGGGAGCTTCTTCTGTCTTTTTCTTCTTCTTGCCCTTGAAAAGACCTGCAAGCCAAGCGAAGAAGCCCTTCTTCTTAGGCTTTTCGGGAACCTCCTCTGCAGAGGGGGTCTCTTCAGCTGCGGGTGTTTCTTCTGCTACAGGCTCGCCGTCAGTCTCATCAGCCGCAGGTGTTTCATCTGCGGGAGTATCCTCAGCAGGTGTATCACCTGTGGGTGCGGGAACAGGATCGGGTGTATCGCCTGTAGGAGCGGGAACGGGAGCCGGAGTATCATCTGCGGGAACAGGGTCTGTTTCAGCAGCGGGAGTCTCAGGCTTATCCTCACTCTTAGGCTTTTTCTTGAAAATATTCTTGATCTTTTCAAGAATCTTAGCAAAGAAGCCCTTCTTTTTAGGCTGCTCTGCAGGTGTATCGGAGAATACAACGGAGGACTTAGGCGGTGCGGGAGGCACGATGCTGTTTTCAAGGACACCGTTATGCCAGCTGAGGTAATCATCCATGATCTCCATGATTCTCTGGAGGTTTCTTTCAACTGCAATGGTAAGTCCAAGGTCGAGCTGGCTATCCTCTATAATATAGATGGAATTTGCATTAAGCTCAACGCCCTCGCCTGCGAGAGTATAGGTTACGGGGTTAATACCGTCTGTAACACCGTTTTCCATGGGAGTTACAGCACAAATATAAGACTGGTTTTCCGCAAAGAGAGTTTTGAATATCTCATTAAAGAGCATTGTCATTGTATAACGTACTCTTTCATTGAGCTTACCGTCCATGGAAGGAAGCTCGATTCTGAGAATTTCCTTATTGCGATAGCTTCTCTGAGGAATACCGCGGCCCTCAAACTCTACCTTCTTTGCACTTGCAAAGTCATTATAGCGCTCCATCTTATAGTAGCCGGGAGTGTCTACAGTAATATCTGCAAACTCGGTTGCGATCTTAAGTCCTGCAACGTCACGGATAGCACCGATTCTGTCGGAGGGCTTGATGCCGAGGAGCTTATAATTTCTTATCTGACGGTAGGAGGGACGACCTGTTATATGGTCTGCTGCACGGCGTACAAGAACCTGTCCGTCTGCGGTGAGGTACTGCATTTCGTAGTACTTACCGCCGAAGGTGAAGAACTGACCGGGCAGATACTTCTGGTAGATATGGCCGCAAAGCTCAGCGCCGAGATAGTACATCTGGCCCTTTTCATCCTCTGCTACGTAGCTTGCGGAAAGAAGCTCGCTTACACAGCAGTTGAGGAATTCTGTTTCACGGATCTCAAGGGTGGTCTGCATCTTACCGAGCTTCAGACTAAAGGAATCGGAAAGGCGGAAGATATCGCTTGTTACCTCGTGACCGTTTTTGAGGGTAAAGGAAAGTCCGGAAACCTTCTTTACTGCTTCCTCATAATCAAGTCCCGTAAGGGCATCAAGCTCACTTACTGTTGCAAAGCATTTATAGATCTCGTACCAAAGCTGCTTTTTGAGATCGTAAACTGTGATACCGAGGAGAGAAAGCTCCTTTTCAAGGGTATCCATGCTTACGTTCTGACAGCTCATCATAAGGATGAGTCTGAGAGTTGCGTTTCTGTTACTGCGGGCATAGTCTGCAACGATATAGGGGATCGCCTTTGCATCAGTCTGGAAGATAGATGCATTATCCGCCATATAGTCCTTGAGAAGATACTCAGAGGAAATAACGTTGATAAAGCCCTGCTCCGTTGCTCTTGTTGAGAAGTCTCTCAGCACCTCGAACATATTGAAGTCTTCATCCTCAACAGTAAGATACTTATTCTTCTCAACCTCTGCGCTCCAGAAGTTAGGTGTTGTATGGAAGTATTCATCCATGGACTCCTGATTTGTGGGGAGTCCTGCATATTTTGTCAGGTCATAGTAGTACTGACGGTCGATCCAACGGATATCGGATACGGGGAAAGCTTCTCCACCGTACCATTCAACCTTGGAGACCTGGTTTTTCAGCGCTGCGAAGGACAGCTCAGTTCCCATACCAAGATATCTTGAGATATTGGGAAGGAGTCGGTGATGCAGGTATTCCTTATCTGCTTCCCAGTTCATATAGGAGGAGGTACCTGTATGCTTATTGGTTGCTGATACCTCTGTTATGCTGGTCATCAGGATATGGGACATTGCATCCACAAGTCCGTCACAGTTTTTGTCGCACATACAGTAAACGATATTCTTATCGTCACGGTTGCGGCACTGCTTGATTATCATATTGAGACCGATCTGAGCTGTTGTTATAAGCTTGGAGGGCTCGATGATAACCACAAATCCAACCTCCTCGAAGAAGTCGGCATTTGCATTATGAACTCGGATATCAAGCACGTCTGAGCGTGTGATGATACCGATATCGGGATTTTTTGCTTCTGTATCAAGCACCTCAATATCCCACATAAAGGGCAGGTGTGTTACAGCAGATATTCCCTCCTCTACCCACTCGCGCATATCATCCTCAATAGCGTGTCGGCCAAGGACCACAAGCACCTTCTGATGACTGAGAAGTGCGCGGTTCATAGGATAGAACGCATAAGGAATAAGGTCCTTATAGAAAGGATTATTGAAGAGTGTGCTCTTTCCGTTGAGCATATCGAGGGATGAATAGAGGTAATTATGGTCAATGGGGAATCCGGACTTATGAAGCATCTTCACGTATGACGCGAAGCTTGTGATCTTCTGGTCCTCACTCTTTTCAAGCTCAAGGATTATATCGTCTGTAGAAACGTTATAGCTGAGAGCGCTGTTAAGGCTTGTGTTCTCGGAAAGGAGCTTGTCCTTGAACAGGCTGCGCAAGAACTTTCTGAGAAGTGAGTAGTTGACCATTCTGTACGCTTCGTCATCCTCACCCATTATTGTGCTGTACTCCTTCTGGGTAACACCGTCAAGATAGAAGTACATCTCCGCCATAATGAGAATACCGAATACAGGATAAAAGATAGTCTTCATCAGCTCCATCTGATAAAGCTTTGTGCTGACAAGCATGAGAAGCACAAGAATTACCATGGCGCTGTAATAGAAGGTTTTCAAGAAGCTTCTTACCTGTACAAAGCTATCCTTTAAGCACCAGAGATTTCTCTCGAAGAAGAAGCGATAGAAGTTAGACGCTACCTTTGTATGGAGCTCTCCCTCAGGCTTTACAAACTTCTTGATAAATTTCATGCATATGGATTTCAGCGCAAGGTATGCAATCACGATAACTGTATTGGAGATAAAGAATATCCAATAGAAGAGATTAATGTGATTAATGAAGTTTCTTATAAATTTTCCTATTGCCTTGAATATCTTCGTGAGGAATTCGGGCATCCAGCCTATCTTTGCAAGCTTTTCAAAGAAAGCAGGAATGCTGTTTATCAAATCTATCAGCCAATCATTGATGCTATCCATCAGAATCATCGCAACGATGACATATACCAATGTGATAAGAAGCATGGGAAACTGGCGGCTACGCTCAGGTTTCTCAAGATTGAGCTTATTATTGCATAAGCAGAACAGCACAAAAGGGAGAAGCGCTACAAGCAGCTTCACTATATGAAGTATTGTCTCAATCATATAACTCCTCCCTCGTCAAGGATACGCTCTTTACGTAGTCGATAGGTACTTCAACCACGTTACCGACCTGAAGAAATTCAACGTTTGTTTTGCAAAGCTCATACGGAATTTCATATTCGTAATCGCCAAGCACAGAATAATCATGATAATAGGGCTCAATATCTCTTACCTTAACGGTTGAGAGATCCACATAGCCATAGAACAGCTCGCTGAACTCATCTACGTTCTTTGTGATATCGTAAACGTGCTTTGCGATAATTGTCTGCTGGCTGATCCTGCACTTCTCCGCATAATTGAGAACGGAGAAGCCTCTCATAACGTTGCAGGCGTGGCTCAGATATTTGGAGAAGGCTGTCAATCCTTCATTAATATTATTAAGGATGCCGCCCATTACCTTATTAAAGTGAATAAATCTGTTTATAAGCTTCTTTCTGGCTACAAGAAGGAATACTACTCCTATCAATACGAGGAGGCCTACCGAGATTCCTGTCATAGTCAGGGAAACTGTGAATGAGCCCATTGTGTTTACGTCACTGATAATAAGAGGGATAAAGCCGAAGAAGAAGCCGCAAACAGCAATAAGTGCTGTGATGAGTGTCTTCTTTCTGGACATTCTCTGCGCTATCTTTTCTCTTATCTCCTTGTCTGCCTTATCGATCATTTCAACGTATTCACGATTATTGAACAGAGCGGGAGTTTTTGTATCCACCATCTTCTCTTCCTCATCAAGAAGATTATACTCAACGTCCTCTCTCTGTCTTTCTGTGAGACAAAGGATTCTTTCATCATCTATTGATGATTTATCATCCATCTCCGTATCAACAGCGGCCTTGAGGGCTCTTTTAGGCTCTCT
>JAZUAR010000033.1:0-2216 GCA_045638055.1 Candidatus Avispirillum sp. | reverse complement strand
TAAGTACATCATCGGTAAAGAAGTTGAGGTCGATGCGATCTGTGATGGACGCGACGTATTCGTTCCCGGTATCATGGAGCTTGTTGAGCGTACAGGCGTTCACTCCGGTGACTCCATCTCCGTATATCCTCCCTTCTCCATCTCCGACAAGGTAAAGGGCATCATCCTTCAGTATGCTAAGAAGCTCGGTATGGGCATCGGCATCGTAGGTCTCTTCAACATCCAGTTCATCGTTGACGACAACGACAACGTATATATCATCGAGGTTAACCCCCGTTCCTCAAGAACCGTTCCCTTCCTTTCCAAGGCAACAGGCTACTCCCTTGCAGACATCGCAACTGAGGTAATCCTCGGCAAGAGCCTCAAGGAGCAGGGCATCTTCGATATCTATCCCGACGAGAAGGACCGTTGGTACATCAAGGTTCCCGTATTCTCCTTCAACAAGATTCGCGCACTTGTTGCTTACCTCTCTCCCGAAATGAAGTCCACAGGTGAGGCTATCGGCTACGACGATAAGCTCAACCGTGCGCTTTATAAGGGTCTTCAGGCTTCCGGTATGCACCTCCAGAACTACGGTACTGTATTTGCAACCATCGCTGACAAGGATAAGGAGGAGGCACTTCCCCTTATCAGAAGATTCTATATGCTTGGCTTCAACATCGAGGCTACCGCAGGTACTGCTAAGTTCCTCAAGGAAAACGGCATCCGTACTCACGTTCTCGGCAAGATCAGCGACGGCAGCGAGGAAATTCCCGAGGCTCTCCGTCAGGGTCACATCGCATACGTTATCAACACACGTGACATCGGCTCTCAGGGCAGCGCAAACGACGGCTACGAGATCCGCCGCTACGCTATCGAGAACAACGTAACAATGTTCACAGCTCTTGATACAGTTAAGGTTCTCCTTGACGTTCTTGAGGAAACAACACTTACAATCTCCACCATCGATGCATAATAATTGCACCGCGCGAAAATACGAAACACCGTATCGTAAAAACACTTTTCGCGCTCGCATTGTGCCACGGCACAATGCCGAAGAAAGATGATATTTCTAAATGAAACAGAGCTTTTTTGAAATAATTGAAAACCGTCCCCTTACAGACAGCGTAATGCTTATGCGTCTCAAGGGTGACACATCCGCGATTACCGGCCCCGGACAGTTCGTCAACGTAAAGCTTGACGGACTGTTCCTGAGACGCCCTATCTCCGTTTGCGACTGTCAGGGCGATATCCTCACCCTTATCTACAAGGTAGTAGGCAAGGGCACCGAGGTTATGAAGGGAATGACAGGCGGAAGCCTTGATATTCTCACAGGTCTCGGCAACGGCTACGATATGACAAAGTCCGGCGAAAGCGTTCTCGTTATCGGCGGCGGTGTGGGCGTTCCTCCCATGTATATGCTTGCCCGTCTCCTTCGCGAACAGGGTAAGAAGGTGACAGCTGTCCTCGGCTTTAACACAAAGTCTGAGATCTTCTACGAGGAAGAATTCAAGGCTCTCGGCTGCGAAACTCTCGTTTGCACAGCTGACGGCTCTTACGGAGTGAAGGGATTCGTTACAGATGCTATGAAGGGCCTTTCCTATGACTACTTCTACACCTGCGGTCCCGAGCCTATGCTCAAGGCAGTTTACAATGCAACAGAGGTTTCCGGTCAGTTCAGCTTCGAGGAGCGCATGGGCTGCGGCTTCGGCGCTTGCATGGGCTGCTCCTGCAAGACTCTCTACGGCAACAAGCGAATCTGCAAGGAAGGTCCTGTCCTTGAGAAGGAGGAGATCATATGGGAAAAGTAAACACTAAAGTTAATCTTCTCGGCATCGAGCTTGATAACCCCATTATCCCCGCAAGCGGAACCTTTGGCTACGGCTATGAGTTTGCAGAGCTTTATGACATCAATATTCTCGGCACGTTCTCCTTCAAGGGAACAACAAAGGATCCCCGCTTCGGCAACCCTACACCCCGAATCGCTGAGTGCCCTGCAGGTATGATCAATGCAGTAGGTCTCCAGAACCCCGGTGTTGAAAAGGTTGTTACAGAGGAGCTTCCCCGCCTCGCAAAGTGCTTTAACAAAAAGGTTATGGCAAACGTTGGCGGCTTCTCCGTTGAAGAGTACGTTTATACTGCAAAGAAGCTTGACGCTTGCGAGCAGGTAGGCTGGCTTGAGGTGAACATCAGCTGTCCCAACGTTCACGGCGGCGGCGTTAACTTCGGCTCTTATC
>JAZUAR010000032.1:0-8067 GCA_045638055.1 Candidatus Avispirillum sp. | reverse complement strand
CCACATCGGCCCGTTACAGACGTAACAATTCGCTGTGAATATCGTTTCGTTCTCGTGCAGATGGGCGGGCTGATGTGGGCATCAGCCCCTACGAAACACCAATTATGTCTCCACGATAAATATGAATTTATATTTTCATTTTCAAAATATTGCATAAATGTATTGCAAATTTTTTCCTTTTGTTGTACAATTACACTATATAAGCTCAGGAGGATAATGACATGGCTATTAATATGGTAAAGCTGCCCACAAAGAAGGACGGAGTAAACCTCAGAGTTTGCCAGGGTCACTTTGCGACAGGCCACTCCCACATTAACTATTATATTGATATTACAATGCAGAAGACCCGCCTTTCCGAGGCAAAGGCTACTGCAAAGGCAATTTGCGAGACCTTCCGCTCTACAACTATCGTTGATACTATTCTCTGCCTTGACAACACAGAGGTTATCGGCACCTGTATCGCAGAGGAGCTTACAAAGAGCGATTTCCGCAACATGAACGCCCATCAGACAATTTACGTTATCAGCCCCGAATTTACTGCTGATAACAGACTTCTCTTCAGAGAGAATATGCTCCCCATGATCACAGGAAAGCACGTGCTTATCCTTGCGGCAAGCGTTGTTACAGGCTCCACAGCCCGCGGCGCTATCGAGGCTATCAACTACTACGGCGGCCGTGTTTCCGGCATCGGCTCAATCTTTGCAACAACAGAGGAATTTGAGGGCTACCCTGTTGCGTCCATCTTCAATCCCCGCGACCTTCCCGATTATCTCAGCTACCTTCCCGGCGAGTGCGAAATGTGCCGCGAGGGCAAGAGAATCGACGCTCTCATCAACGTTCACGGCTATTCAACACTTGAATAATAATAAAATCCGCCCAATGGGCGGATTTTTTACATTAATTATTCACTATTCATTATTCATTATTCACTTTTCACTCTAAAACAAAAACCACCCTTGCGGGTGGTTTTTTGTTTTAATAAGTCGGTGTATCCAGTCTCCATTCATCCCCGATCTTAACGAGGGTAAAGGTTACTGTCTTCTCTTCCTTCTTGCCGTCGAGATAGGACTCCATCTCAACCATTACGCTATCACTCTTTCTGGATTTTACCTTCATTGTGGAATAGTCGTATGTACGCTCGGGAAGAGGATGGTCTGCAAGGTCGATTCGTGCTGTAAGCACGCCCTTATCGTCCTCAATATACTTTGCATATACGGCAGATTCGCCGTTATCTGCGGAATATCCCTCAAACGCCATGGAATAGAGGTAGGTGGAATAGTTTTCGGAATATACCTTGGCTGTTGCCTCCTTGATATCGTCAATAGACTGATAGGGAGACTCGGCAGTTACGGGGAGAAACTGGATATTCTGGAGGTCTACTCCGTTGTCCTCGGCAAACTTCTTTGCCTCCTCGCTGTCCTCAGAGCTTATGGGAAGTCCTGCGCCGAAATAAATATCGTTTATTTCAAAGGATGCCTCGATAAGCTTTTCTGCCGCCTTCTTTACCTCTTCATCTGTGTATTCAGCGCCGCAGGATGCAAGCATCGATACTGAGAAAAGGATAGCAAGAGCAAGAGCGATTACTTTAATATATCTTTTCATATTATTCCTCAACAGTCTCGATCTCTTCGGGGAGGGACTCAACGGGGGTCTCTGCCATTTCAGCCTCAACCTTTGCCACGTCCTCCTCGCTTACTCTGTCTGTAACTGCGAGAGAAACGATCTTTGCTGACTCGTCTGCAAACTTCATAACGGTTACACCCTTGGACTTTGTGGAATCAACTACTCTGATCTCGCCTGCCTCAAGACGCTTGATGATACCTGTATCGGTGATCATTACAACGTCCTCCTCGCTGGAAACGATGGCAACTCCTGCAACGGGAGCGCCCGCCTTCTCAACGTCGTGGCAGTATACACCTGTGTTGGGACGCTTCATGCGGCTGAAGTTCTTGAAGGGACAGCGCTTACCCTTACCGTTTTCGGTAACGGTGAGAAGCATGTACTTCTCCTGCCACTCCTCGTCGTTATCGATGAGAGCTGCGCCGACAACGTAGTCCTCATCATACTTGAACTTGATAGCTGTAACACCTCTGGATGTACGTCCGACGATACGTACGTCATCCTCGCTGTAACGGCTTCCTCTACCGAGGTGAGTTGCAATAAATACGTCCTTGCCGCCCTTTGATACGTCGGCAAAGATAAGCTCATCGCCCTCATCAAGATTGATAGCGATCTTACCGCCCTTACGCTGATATGCGTACTCGGAAAGAGCTGTCTTCTTGATAACACCGTTTCTTGTTGCCATAATGAGGTAGGAATCGCTGTCAAAGCCGTGGATATCGAGAATAGCTGTGATCTTTTCGCCCTCGTCAATATCAAGAAGGTTAACGATATTGGAGCCCTTGGCAATGCTTGATGCCTCGGGGATTCTGTATGCCTTCTTTGCGAAGATCTTACCCTTGTTTGTGAAGAACAGAAGTGTGGAGTGGCTGTCAACTACGATGAGCTTTTCAGTTACGTCCTCTTCCTTCATCTTAAGACCGGTTCTGCCGCGGGCATCCTTACCCTGAGTCTTGTATGTATCGATATGCTGACGCTTGATATAGCCTGTCTTTGTCATTGTGATAACGCAGGTATGGCGCTCGATAAGGTCCTCAAGATCGATCTCATCATGAGCCTCTACGATCTCAGTCTTTCTCTCGTCTGCAAACTTGCGGCGGATCTCTGTAAGCTCTTCCTTGATGATGTTGCGGATCTTTTCTCTGTCTGCAAGGATCTCACGGAGATTGCCAACAGTTTCGAGAAGCTCAGCAAGCTTTTCCTCGATCTTCTGTCTTTCAAGACCGGAGAGACGGCCGAGAGGCATTGTTACGATTGCCTGAGCCTGTACCTCGGAAAGACCTGCATTTTCGCTTGCCGCGAAGGCAATAAGTCCGTCGCGTGTATCAAGGTCAACGTGCTGTGTTCCGTCGCCCTTGAAGCGCTCCATCAAGTTGATCTTAGCTGTGGGAGTATCGGGAGACTTTCTGATGATGGAAATAACCTCATCGATATTATCAAGAGCTATCTTATAACCCTCGAAGAGGTGTGCCTCCTTAAGAGCCTTTCTGAGCTCGAACTGGCAACGTCTTGTAATAACGTCTTCCTGATGCTCAACGTAAGCCTCAAGAACCTCCTTTAAGCTGAGAACCTTAGGCTCGCCGCCCTTGAGGGCAAGCATATTGATAGCGCAGGTATCCTGAAGCTGAGAATACTTATAAAGCTGGTTAAGAATGATCTCGCAATTTGCATCGCGGCGGCACTCGATAACGATTCTCATACCGTGACGGCCGGACTCATCGCGAATACCTGTGATACCCTCAACTCTCTTATCCTTAACGAGGTTTGCAATAGCCTCAACAAGGAGGGACTTGTTTACCTGATAAGGGATCTCTGTTACGATAATGCGGTGCTTTTCCTCTTCTATATCAGCCTTAGCGCGAACCATAACTCGGCCCTTACCCGTAGCATAAGCCTGACGGATACCGGAAAGACCGTAAACCGTTGCCGCTGTGGGGAAATCGGGACCCTTGACGAACTTCATAAGATCGTCGACAGTGCAATCGGGGTTGTCCATAAGGTGGATAGTACCGTCAATAACCTCGCCCATGTTGTGAGGAGGGATGTTGGTTGCCATACCTACGGCGATACCGACGGAGCCGTTTACGAGAAGGTTCGGGAATCGGGAAGGAAGAACTGTAGGCTCTTTTCTTGAATAGTCGAAGTTGGGAACAAACTCAACTACGTCCTTGTCGAGATCGCGGAGAAGCTCATCGGAGAGCTTTGAAAGGCGCGCCTCAGTATAACGGTAAGCAGCAGCGCCGTCACCGTCGATTGAACCGAAGTTACCGTGACCCTGTACGAGAGGATATCTGAGAGAGAAATCCTGAGCCATACGAACCATTGTGCCGTAAACTGCAGCGTCACCGTGAGGATGGTAACGACCGAGTACGTCACCGACGGTAGTCGCTGACTTACGGAAGGGCTTATCGTGTGTAAGGTTGTCCTCGTACATTGCGTAGAGGATTCGTCTCTGACCGGGCTTCATACCGTCGCGAACGTCGGGAAGAGCACGGCTGACGATTACCGACATTGAGTACTCAAGAAATTTCTTTCTTATCTCCTTTTCCATGGAGACAGGTACTATCTTCTGTTCGGGAAATTCAATGTTGTAATTTTCTTCTGCCATTTTTTACCCCTATTTTTTGCAAAAACTTTTTTGTAAAAAAGTTTCTGCACTTCAAAAAACTTTAAAAAGGTGTATTTATTTTTAAAGTTTTACTCAATTTTTTTCAAAAAATTGCGGATTCTTA
This sequence comes from Candidatus Avispirillum sp., assembly GCA_045638055.1. Lineage (GTDB taxonomy): Bacteria > Bacillota > Clostridia > Oscillospirales > CAG-272 > Avispirillum. The sequence continues at coordinate 3,715 of JAZUAR010000032.1, read as the reverse complement.
AGGCAGCGCCTTAAGTCGCTCTCGCAAGAGCGAAACTCCTTTTGCCTTACCGGATTCCAAAGGGAAACCTGGAAGAATCGAAGATTCTTCGCGTAGAAACCAAAGGTTTCTACCATGGTCGGCCCACCGCTTGTGGGCGAAATTCTATAATCTTGCACAAACCTAAATTTGATTTGTGTAATCATAATTCTAAAATATCTTCTTCACGAAGTTTTTTGAAGGTGCGGAAACTTTTTTACAAAAAAGTTTCTGCATAGCCTCCTCCTCACTCCGATAAATACTTAGCGCTCTCGCCGCTGGCTAAGATGAGGGACATTTCGCAATCCTTGTCCTCAACGATGTGGTGAAGGATAAAGGATGCAAGGAAGCTGTCGCCTGCGCCCTTGAAGGTCTTAATTTCTGCCTTGCGAGCCTCGCAGAGGAAGCAGCCCTCGGGGCCTGCATATACGCTTCCGTCCTCACCGAGAGTGAGAAGAACTGAGGAATGGTTTGTTAAGTGGAATCTGAGCGCTTCTCTTGCCGCGTTTTCGCGAAGAGTATCGCCCTCTCCCTCAAGCTTTTTGCCGTCTATCTCCTCAAACTCCTCGCGGTTGGGCTTTATAAGGTCGGGAATTGCTTCCATTCCAGCCTTGAGCGCCTCTCCGTCGCAGTCGAGGATAACGTATGCTCCTGCGTTTCTTGCAATCGTGCAAAGCTTTCTGTATATATCCTTGGGTACTCCGGGAGGAACTGAGCCCGAAAGAACGACTACACAGCCGCCCTGACAGTTAAGCTCTGACTTATAAAGTCCTATAAACTCACGAAGCTTGTCTTCTGTAACGTTGATGCCCGGCTCGTTAATCTGCGTTTGTACACCCTCTGAGTCGATTATAGAGGTGTTTCTGCGCAGACTTCCGGGGCAGATGACGCTTGAAACCTCAAATCCCATATTGCGAAGGGTCTCTTCAGAGCCGTCTGTACCGAAAATACCCATGGCAACGCTTGAGCGCCCCATCTTTGAAAGAGCCTTTGAAACGTTTATGCCCTTGCCGCAAACCTGTACTGCGGGGGCGGGGACGCGGTTAAGCTCGCCTGCACGAAAGGGGGCCGTCAGCTTATAGTCCACGTCTATACAAGGATTAAGTGTTACTGTTATAATTTTCATCAGACGTCAAGATTTTCTACGAAGCGGGCATTCTGCTCAATAAATTCACGTCTGGGCTCTACCTTGTCACCCATAAGAAGTGAGAAGGCCTCATCACAAGCGATGGCATCCTCCATTTCAACACGAAGGATAGTTCTTGTTTCGGGGTCCATTGTAGTCTCCCAAAGCTGGCTTGCATCCATTTCTCCAAGACCCTTGTATCGCTCAGCATCAGCATTACCGCCAAGCTTTGCAATGATAGCGTCTCTTTCAGCATCGGAGAAGGCATATTCCTGATGCTTGCCCTTATAAACCTTGTAAAGAGGGGGCTGAGCAAGATATACGTGGCCTCCCTCGATAAGGGGACGCATATGTCTGAAGAAGAAGGTGAGAAGAAGAACGCTGATATGTGAACCGTCTACGTCCGCATCGGCCATGATGATGATCTTGCCGTAGCGAAGCTTCTTGATATCGAAATCATCACCGATTCCGCAGCCTAAAGCCTGGATGATAGGAATGATGGAGGGGTTTGCATAAACCTTGTCAAGTCTTGATTTTTCTACGTTAAGTACCTTACCGCGGAGAGGAAGGATAGCCTGGAAATGGCTGTCTCGTCCGCTCTTTGCAGAACCGCCCGCAGAGTCTCCCTCTACGAGATAGAGCTCTGTGAACTCAACACGTCTGTCCTGACAGTCGGCAAGCTTACCGGGAAGGGTGGAGCCCTCAAGAACGTTCTTTCTTCTTGTCAGCTCGCGGGCCTTCTTTGCAGCCTCTCTTGCGCGGCTTGCTGTCAGCGCTTTATCGATAATAAGCTTACCTGTTGCGGGATTTTCCTCGAAATATTCCTCAAGCTTCTGGTAAACTATTCTGTCTACGATAGTTTTGATCTCGGAGTTACCGAGCTTTGCCTTTGTCTGGCTCTCGAACTGAGCGTCGGGAAGCTTTACGGATACAACGGCGCAGATACCTTCTCTTGCATCCTCTCCGGAAAGCTTGTCATCGTTTGTCTTGATGATGCCGCACTTCTTACCGTAATCGTTGATGGCACGGGTGAGAGCAGTCTTGAAGCCTACCTCGTGAGTACCGCCGTCGATGGTGGACATGTTGTTGGCAAAGGTAACGATAAGATCGTTGTAGCTGTCGTTATACTGAAGAGCAACCTCTGCTGTGATGTCGCCCTTCTGAGCCTTCATGTAAATTACGTCGTTGTGAAGCTTTTCGCCCTTGTTCTTGCCGATGTACTCAACGAAGGATCTGATACCGCCCTCGTACATGAAGTCATCATGCATGGGGTTGCCCTCGGAGTCGGTGTGACCGGGGCGAAGGTCAGTCAAGGTGATACGGATACCTGCGTTAAGGAAGGACTGCTCACGAAGACGCTTCTGAAGTGTTGCATAATCGAAGTTTGTGTCCTCAAAGATGGTTGCATCGGGCTTGAAGCGAACGTAAAGACCCTTGCGGTCTCCTGCCTCGCCCACACACTTGAATTCACCCACAGTCTTACCCTGCTCGAAGCGCATCTGGTATCTCTTGCCGTCGTGGCAGTTGTCTACCTCCATCCACTCGGAAAGAGCGTTAACAACGGAGGCACCTACACCGTGGAGACCACCGGAAATTTTGTATCCCTCACCGCCGAACTTACCGCCTGCGTGGAGGACTGTAAATACTACCTCAAGGGTAGGAATACCCATTTTTGCGTGAACGCCGCTGGGAACGCCTCGACCGTTGTCCTGAACGGCAAGAGTACCGTCCTCAAGAATCGTAACGTCGATGCGGTCGCAGTGACCGGCCATAGCCTCGTCGATGGAGTTATCTACGATCTCGTATACGAGATGGTGAAGACCGCCGAGAGAGGTTGTACCGATGTACATACCGGGGCGCCTTCTTACAGCTTCAAGACCCTCAAGGACCTGAATCTGATTTTCGTCATAAGCGGGGCTCTGAACCTCGTTTTTGATTTCTTCTGACATTGTTATCTCCTTTTTTCTCTACTTTTCTTGAAAGAAAAGTAGCAAAAGAACTTTATGAAAGGTTATGTATATTCTTAGTTTTATGTTAATGCTATCATTTCTTACATTTCTCAAGCTTTAAGCATGGAGTGAAAGAAAAGCAGCAAAAGAACTTTATGAAAGGTTATATGTTAAGGTTATATATTATTAAAGTTTTTTGTAGTGCAGAAACTTTTTTTCAAAAAAGTTTTTGCATTTATCACGTTAAAGGTATCTCTGCTCTTCCCTCTAAGGTCTTGGAGGAAAGGTGGGTGAAAATGACCTTGTCCTTTTTCTTATCGTTTATAAGAATAAAGGCCTTCGGCAGATCGTAGCCTGCCATTTCTGTCAGGCCCTCCTTTTCACGCTTGCGCAGAAATTCTTTTGTTGCTTCCGGGGTGTTCTGTGAGTCTATATCAAAAATTCCGATAATATCTTTTTTCTTTATTACCGTATTTGATCCTGCATGTAAAAACATAATTCTCCAAATTTTCGCCGCAGGCTGCGCCTGCGGATTTCGTTTTTTGTTTCCCCTACCCACTCCGTTACGGAGTGGGAAGGAAAGCTTAATTATTTTTCCGCAGGCGAAGCCTGCGGCGAAAAA
>JAZUAR010000031.1:0-8514 GCA_045638055.1 Candidatus Avispirillum sp. | reverse complement strand
GCCAAAAGCTGAAATTCCTATATTTCTGAGATTTTTGGGAAGCTCTATAGCTTTAAGGTTTGAACATCCCGCAAATGCACCCTGCTCTATCGTAGAAACGTTATCATGCATAATGATCTCTTCAAGAGAGGAGTATGCAAATACATAGCTGTTAATCACGGATACGGCTTCGGGTATTGTAAAGGTAGTGATTGCAGTTTTATAGAAAGCATATTCTCCAAGGCTTGAGAGCGCCGCAGGGGAATTAACAGACACAAGAGACGTGCATTCATAAAATGCATATGAGCCAATGCTTCTGAGTGCCGTAGGAAGATTTATCGCTTCGAGGGCAGAGCAATATCTGAAAGCTGAGCCTTCGATCACGGTTACAGTTGCAGAAAGCTTGACCTCTTTAAGAGCTTTACATCCCTGGAAGCAATACTGAGGAACTTTCTTTACGCCGTAAGCAAACTCTGCATATTCAAGAGAATCGCAGCCGGAGAAAATGTTTTGTCCAAAGGATGAAACTTTTCCGGGAATTACAATTGATTTAAGGGATGAACAATTCTTGAACACGCTGTTTGCAATCGTAGTCAACGTTTCGGGAAGAGTTATGCTTTCAAGAGATGTATTATTTGCAAATGCTCCCGTTCCAATTCTTGTAATTCCTGCGGGAAGAGCAAGCTCTGTAAAACCGCATCCGTAAAACGCATACTGATCGATGGTTTCTACGCTATCGGGAATTTCTACCTCTTTGAGGTTAGTACATCCATAGAAGCAGTAGTCACTGATCTCTGTAAGATTTTCAGGAAGTGAAACGTATTCAAGAGAAGATTCCGCGAAAGCATCTTTTTCGATTATAAGACTGTTTGTATTCTCGGAAAATTCAACTCTTACGAGACCCGATTCTTCAAAGGCGGCTCTGTTTATATAAATGATGCCAGTAAAATCAAATTCTGCAAGTGACGTACAACGGGCAAATGAATTTTCCCCTATAGTCCTGATGCTGTCGGAAAGCGTAACTGAGCTGAGAGAAGTACAATTATAGAAAGCTGCAAAGGGAACGAAAACAATACTTGCGTTGATTACTGCCGTTTTGAGAAAGCTGCAATCGCTAAAGCAACCGGCACCCAATGTTGTAACACTTGAGGGTACGGTGATCTCTGTAATAGCCGTATTACAAAATGCATAAGCTCCGATATTGGTAACTTTTTCGGGAATATTAATGGAGCTGAGCGCCGTACAACCGCAAAAAGCATAATTACCAATTGTGGTAATGCTTTCGGGAAGGATAACGGTCTTGATACTCTTATAGCCTTCAAACGTATGTTGAGGAATATCCGTAACACCGTCGTTTATAGTAAGAACTCCCGTTTTTTTATCGTATACGTACCAATCAGCATCGGGAACGGTTGGTATATCCGTAGGACCGTTACCGCTGATTATCTCAAGATCAGAGCTGCACTGTTCAAAAACCGTGCTGTCATAATTTGTATTGGGATTTAAAAACTCCGCCTTTGTAAGAGATGAGCAATAGCTGAAGGCTCCCTGCTCAACAGTCATTACTGAAGCAGGTATAACAACCTCTTTCAAAGCGCGACAGAATGCAAAAGCTTCGGTACATATAGTTTGAAGTCCGGAGTTCAGATCAACTGTGATAAGACTTGTACATCCGTAGAAAGCCCTGTATCCGATGATTTCAAGTGATTCTCCAAAGGTAGCTGTAATGAGCCTTGTATTAGAGGAGAATGCATAACTTCCGATATACTTAACCTTTGCGGGAATTACAAGCTTATCAATTTTATTATACTGCAAAGCAAAATCACCGATAGTTTCAAGGTTTGCAGGAAGCTCTATAGATTCAATAGCATTGTGTGCAAACGCATCATTTCCAATACTCAGTATATTGTCATGGAAAGTAACCTTAGTAAGGCCGCATCCGTAAAAAGCTCTGTTAGGAATCTCGGTTACGCCTGCGGGAATGGTTACCTCATTTGTAAGGCTATCCTCAAAGGCTGCTTCCTTGATGGTTACAAGCTTTTCTCCGATAGGACTGTTTCCACACTTTGTATGAGCAAAAGCATATTTGCCTATGCTTGTAACGTTGTTTCCCTGAGGAAAGTTTACTTTTACAAGTTTTGTGCATTTATAGAAAGCGAAATCGGGAATTTCGGTAACGGTGGAAGGTATATAAACTTGTTTCAAGGTGCATTTCGCAAATGCTTCATTTTCAAGAGTTGTTATACCCTCGGAAATTATAATTGTATTTACCGATTGATCTATATTTGTAAAAGCTTCATTTCCGATGACCTTAACGGGTACTCCGTCAATTTCTGCGGGGATGACAAGCTCTAAACTGTTACCCTTATATCCCGTTATTTTGCAATATCCGCCGCCCACGGTATATGTAAATCCGTCAAATGTCTTATCCTCAGCGCTTGAAATAACAAGATCGGAATGACAGTTATTAAAAGCAGTATCAGCTATGGACTTTGCTTTATGATAATTTATTGTAACTTCTTTAAGTGATTCACAGTTATAAAAAGCACTTTTTCCGATCTCTGCCACAGAACCGGGGATGTATATAGACTCAAGGGATTTACATCCGATAAAAGTATAACCACTAATGATCTCAATACCGTCTTCTAAAGTAACAGAAGAAAGCAAATCGCAATTACCGAATGCTCTTTCACCTATTGTTTTAACACTGCCGGCAACATAGACGGATACAAGCTGCTTATTCATACAGAAAGCATTGCCCCCAATCATGGGAATACCTTCGGGGATTATAACCTCTGTAAGTTCATTGTATGAAAAAGCGCTGTTACCGATCGTTTTAATATTTGAGTGGAGAGTTAATTTTTTAATACCGCACTCAGAGAATGCTGCCTGACCGATCTCTGTTACGTTCTCGGGAATAACAAGCTCTTCTATGGGACAAGAATGGAAGGCATGGTCGCCGATAGATTCAATCTTATCACTAAGGAAAGCAGTGCCGCACGCACTTTTATAAAATGCATACTTGCCGATACTTACAATGTTATTACCGTTGGGGAAGATAACGCTTTCAAGACTTGTTGTCATGTGGAAAGCTCTTTCGGGGATCTCGGTGATCGTTGAAGGGATGGATATCTCCTTCAGAGCTTCACATCTGCTAAAAGCAAATATATCAAATTCAGTTACCCCTTCGGGAACCGTTATCTTTTCGATGGCAGGATCTGCATACATAAAAGCATATCTTGCAATCTTTTTAACGGGAACGCCGTCAATGGAGGCGGGTATTTCGATCTCCGTCTCACCGCCTGTATATTCGGTTATCTTATAGTACCCTCCTTCGGCAACATAGGAAAAACCATCCTCGGTCTGGCCTGTAGCTGCCGAAACGGAGAGCGGAATGGCGGTGAGGAGGACGATTACCGCCAGGAAGACTGCTAATATTTTTCTCATCTTTTTCATCATTTTCTCCTTTCGCTTCTGTATGAAGAAAAAATTAATTAACAACGGGTTGATTTACTGTTCCTACGAACAAGGGAAGGCCGGAATCGCTTGTAACTACGAAAATAAAGGGGCGGTCCAAGGTAAAGCCGTAGGTCTGAGACGTGCTTGCATCGGGAATCGTTCCCGTGCTTGCAGATGCCGCCTCACAGCCGCTTTCGTCAATACTTATTCTTGCAGACTGCATGAGGTCGCTTACAACGATCTTCGAAGAGGTCAAGGAGGAAAAGTCTGCTTTTTTAGTATTGAATACGTCGGTAACGCCGAGTTTTTCCACATTGCCTTTCAGATCAACTCGGGATGTGATATCAAACTTCGGTAAAAACAGCCACATATATGCAGAATAATCTTTTGCATTTAGTGTTTTCTGAGTTTTTCCCGTGATAAAGCCCACGGCTTCCCTGTCGTTAAAGAGGCTGCTTGTGCTTACTCCCTCGTCGGGAAGGATAAGCCACATTTTTCCGCCCTCTTTGAGATCAAGGCAGGTCGTTTCGAAATTCTCGCCAACGTATCGGAGACCGATGAAGTCGCGGTACATAAACTGCGCCGTTACGTCTCCGTCGGGTGAATGGAAAACTCTGTTTCTTGTTACCTGGGGATCAAAAGCTACGTCCCACTCTGCTTTAAAATACAGAGTAGACATTACAGACATCATACTGTTAGGATCAAGGGATTCGTTTTCGAATGAATTTTCGAGAGCGCCCTTTGTCTGCTCGTAAATCCATGAGCGCATCAACTCGTTATACTCGGAGTCTCCCATACTGCCCGTGTAAGAGGAAGCAAAATAATTCTTTGCAATAACATCTGCAGTTGAAGATTTCGGAATAAATGAATCGTCAAGCCAAATGGAGTTTCCGAGGATTGCAGTTACGATACCGTCGTCTCGATAGCAGCTGTTCCAGAGATTATTGGCGCTGGCTCTCAGACTGTATATATCGCTTGCACCAAGGAGGTCGAGAAGCTGTGCGCGACTGTTCCCTCCTGCGGCTTCGGCAAGCATTCCCAGGGACATATAGGTGCTGACGGGGGAATAGATCAGATTTTCATTTTCTGATTCAGCAAAAAAGTTGCTGAGAGACACTGAAATAAAGCCGTCTATATCACCGATTCCGCTTTGATAATAGTTGATTCTTTCTGTTTTTGCGCTTCTCCATGCAGAAAGAAGAGCGCTGTTTTGCGGATACTGCTCCTGAACGGGATATGAGGAGCGGGCAAGGATCGAGGGACGCTGTGGTATGGGGGTGATTCCCGGATCGGGGATATTCGGGTTTATAGGCAACTGAGGGCCTGTTGTTTCCTCTTCTTTTGGCAAAGATGAGGTCTCATCATTATCTTTTTTCCCCGTATCGGAGGGGGTGGGCCCCATAGTATCGGGATCCTTTGTGTCTGGAACCTTTATATCGGGGGCTTGTGTTTCGGTTTCAAAATGAGGAGGGATTGTATCGGGGTGAATATTGCCTATTGTAGTATCCTCTGTGCTGCTTGGTGTGCTTTCGTCAGGGATGATTACAGGAGGCTCCTTTGTTGTATCAAAGGAGGTTGTGTCGTTATCGAGAAAGCCTATCACGTTATCCGAATTATTGGGGTCAGTTACTGAAGGATCATTGTTTGAAAAGATCGTTCTCCAAGGAAGCAGAGCAACCATTATTAAAATACAGGCGGCAAGACTTGCTGCGGGAAGCCATACCCTCAGGGGTAAGACCCCTTCGCTTTCGGCTTCGTCTATAAATCTGTCGTCTATATTTCCGATTGCATTCTGAAGTCTCTCGGGACTCATTCGATCATCTCCTTTCTGAGTTTTTCAGCAAGCTTTTCGCGGGTTCTCATAAGGATCATTTTGACCTTACCCTCTGAATAGCAGTATCTTTTTGCAATATCAGAGACCTTGTCCATATACCAATATCTTCGAACGAATACCTTTCTGTCCTTTTTGGGGAGTGAGGAAAGAAAGTCATTAAGAAGTCGGGTAAGGTCTCTTTCTTCGCTTTCGGATTCCACGGTCTTTAATGATGCCAAGCACTCGTCAAGCTCGCTGAGGCTTATATCTGCCAAAGAAGCGCTTCTCTTCTTCGCAGAAAGGGTGCGGTGTCTTTTTAGGGCTATGTTTCTTGTTATCTTGCCGATGAATGAGGAAAAGGAACGGGGCTTTTCGGGGGGAATGGCGTTCCATACGGCGAGGTAAGCATCGTTTACTACCTCCATAGCATCTTCGCCGTTTCCGAGAACGTTGAAAGCTATGGTATAGCAATATTTTTCATATTTTTCGCGAGTTTTTGCAATTGCGCTTTCATCGCGAGCATTATAAAGCTTTATAATATCAGGCTCATTCATCTTCTTACCTCACCCCCTTCACCTATATAGTACCTAATTTTACCTATCTGGTAACGGATTTTTGAAATATATTTAAACAATTTATATTCTCGTACTAATTATATCAACAAAATCAGATAAAAATTAAAATTACGCTATATAAGACTAAAATCGTGATATTTTTAACAAAATTATATTTACAAACAAAAAATGACAGAGCTTCCTCTGTCATTTTAGAATCAAAGCTTGAATATTCTTCTTTCGTTATCGACAGAATACCAATTTTCCAATTCCAACATACTCGATATATCTTCATTCTCACGAGGAAATAATGAACATTCTCCGTCATGAATTACAGACGAAAAAAATATGCTGCCGTCTTCTCTATAAAAAGCAAGATCCTCAGGCTTTACATTACCACGACCGTTGATCCACTTAAAAATACTATCATTCATACCGAGCAATAATTCATAGGCTTCAGGGCAAGCTTTATAAGATTTGATAATCTTATCGGAATACCCAATATAGTTATCAATAACGTAATCTCAAGGTTCAAACTCATACAATTCTAACTCTTTAGGTATGCTATTCAAAACAGCTTTTTTATTTCCACCATATATCATAAACGAAAAGGTTGCGCTGAATTTAAAGCACAGCTTTAACAGCTCTACGTACTTTTCACCTTGTATATCATACTCCTCATTACAATCGCCGAAAATATTTGTATCATAATAAGTATAACTGCTCACTATATTTCGCCTCCCTATTAAATTTATTATATCACAATGACATATGTAAATCAAGTTTTAAAGCAACAAAAAAGGACAGCCTCAAACCGTCCTTTTAATGTCATCATTTATCAAACCATTTTACAACATCCATTTTACTATAATATCCTTAATAATTTCAACAATGAGTCCATATATAGTGTAACAAGAAACCAATACAATCAGCACTTTCATAAAAACAGCAGATTTCTTGTTAACGATATCAACTGTTGCAGTTTCTTTAGAAAGAATCTTCTTTGTAGTTTTTAAGAATGGCAGTAAGCTAAGACCTACTACAAAGAAGCAACAAATATTCATACTTCCCGGTTCAACACACAACAGTATAGCAGGTGCTGATAGGCATAAAAACAATGAATCACATATAACATCTCTGAAAAACTCGATCTTCTTCTCTGTTATTATAAATCTACACATTGTCATAACCGCTGAATTAACAACAAGTAACCCAATCAATAACAAACTAAAGAAACTTAACTCATCATGCATTCTGTTTATAATCAAGCTTATGCATATTACAGTATGAGAAAAAGCCGTTATAGTGTTTAAATTTTTAATTTTATTTATCATATAACACCTCATAGCTCATTAACATAATTATATCACACAAAAACATTTTGTCAAATAAAAAAGCAAAGCAACAAAAAAGGACAGAGAAATCTCTGTCCTTTGAAGTCACTTTGAGAAGCGATTAGTCAGCGTATACGCTAACCTGCTTTCTGCCACCGTGGATATGCTCAAACTTTACCTTACCATTGATAAGAGCAAAGAGTGTGTCATCGCTACCGCGGCCAACATTGTTGCCGGGATGAATGTGTGTACCACTCTGGCGAACGATGATGTTACCAGCGAGTACTGCCTGACCGTCTGCCTTCTTAACGCCAAGGCGCTTGGACTCAGAGTCACGGCCGTTCTTTGTAGAACCTACACCCTTCTTATGAGCAAAAAACTGAAGACCAATTCTAAGCATTGTAGTTTACCTCCGTTATTAGTGTGTTTGTAGTTGTTCGGGTTGACTTAGTCGCAAACCTCTTCAACCTCGAGAAAATCGTAATATTCCTCAACCAGATCATTAAGCTGGAAGAAATATCCCTGGAAAAGACCGGAAATTGCAAACTGTGCCTTCTCATCGAGACTATACTCGGGGAGAGCTGCCATGCACTTTACGGAAATTCTCGTTGCTCCCTCGTCAACCTCGTAGTCGACCTCCTGAGCATAGGAAATTTCAATCGTATTAATGATAAGCATTGTCATTGCGGAAAGCGCTGAGCAGAGGATATCATCGCCTGACTCGCCGAATCCCGTATGACCTGTTTCTTCAAAGCCGTAATAATAATTACCGCGGCGGAAGAATTTAATGTGAGTCATATACTTAAGCCTCGATCTTTACGATCTCGAGCTTAGTGTAGGGCTGTCTGTGGCCCATCTTTCTCTTCTCGTTCTTCTTGGGCTTGTAAGTAAGAATGTAGAGCTTCTTGCCCTTACCGTTCTTTGCTACCTTTGCAGTAACCTTAGCACCCTCTACTGTGGGAGCGCCAACCTTAACGTCGCTGCCCTCACCGCAAACGAGAACCTTGTCGATAACTACTTCTGCACCTTCGTCAGCTGTGAGCTTCTCAACGAAGATAACGTCACCTTCAGTGACCTTGTACTGCTTTCCGCCTGTTTCGATAATTGCGTACATCGAAAAGCACCTCTCTTTCATTTATGACTCGCCGGTTTTAGGTTAGCCTGAGCTATTTTACGTACCCATACCGCGCGGCAGGATATAGTATATCACCAAACTCACAAAATGTCAAGTGATTTTTTAACTATTTTTTACAATATTTTTATTTTCTCAAAGCTGCCATTTCAGCCGCTCTGAGAGTGTTTTCAAGGAGAGTTGTGATAGTCATGGGGCCTACACCGCCGGGCACGGGAGTGATAGCACCTGCCACCTTCTCTG
>JAZUAR010000030.1:0-8097 GCA_045638055.1 Candidatus Avispirillum sp. | reverse complement strand
AAGTTTTTTGAAGTGCAGAAACTTTTTTACAAAAAAGTTTTTGCATATAAATCTTGATTTTTGCAGATCACGGTGTTATAATTGTACGGTAAATGCTGTGATGAAGACGGCAATTGCGAGAATGGGTATTTCAGAGACGTGCGCCTTGGCTGTGAGCGCACTTTCCCACGCAGGCGCCTTTCCCTTCGGAGCACGACGGGTGATATGTAGCCCTTCGGGTGAGCGCACCTTACAGCGCAGAGGCGTATTAGCGCCGAAAGTGCCGCGTAAGCGGAACACGGGTGGTACCGCGGAAAATGTTTTTTCGCCCCGACATTTATTGTCGGGGCTTTTTTATTTTTTACCATATTAACCAATTCCAAACGCACATCACCTCGCGCGTCATCTTGAGCGAAGTCCCCACAGAGATTCCACCTTTCGGTGCCCTCCCTATGGTCGGGTTCGACTCCGCAAACATCATACTATGATGTTTGCTACGCTCAGAATGACAACGGGGGACGAAGTCGAAACCCGCAGGGCAAACGGCTTTGCCGTTTGGATCTCGCGACAAACCAACTAACAAATTATTTATCTACAATATAGAAAGGAATCGTTATGTCTGCAAAAACTACAGAAGTGCGCGAAGGCTTTATCGCCGCACTTGCAAATGTTAACACAATGGACGAGCTTGAAAAGCTCAGAGTTGAGTACATCGGCAAAAAGGGTCTCGTTACAGACCTTATGAAGGCTATGAAGGACATTCCCAACGAGGAAAAGAAGGCCTTCGGCCAGGCAGTTAACGCGCTCAAGGGCGAGGTTGAGGCTGCCATCACAGAAAAGAGAGAGGAGCTTAAGAGAAAGGAGATCGAGCTCGAGAACGCAAAAATGCCCGAGTTTGACGTTTCCACTCCCGCAGATCTTTCCCGCGGCTCTTATCACCCCATCACTCTCGTTCAGCGCCAGTGTGAGGAGATCTTCAAGTCCATGGGCTTTGCCGTTGAGGACTACTCCGAGATCGTAACAGACTACGAGTGCTTCGAAGCTCTCAATATCCCGAAGGATCACCCTGCCCGCGATATGCAGGACACATACTATCTCAGTAACGGTCAGCTTCTCAAGACTCACACCAGTGCGGCTCAGAACGCAATCTACAAAAAGTATAAGGATGCTCTCATCAACGAGGGTAAGCCCATCAAGGCTATCTTCCCCGGCAGATGCTTCCGTAACGAGGCAACTGACGCCTGCCACGAGAACACATTCTTCCAGATGGAAGGCGTTATGGTTGATAAGGACATCTCCATTTCCAACCTCATCTTCTTTATGAAGACTATGCTTTCCGAGGTATTCCAGAAGGATATCAAGGTTAGACTTCGTCCCGGATTCTTCCCCTTCGTGGAGCCCGGATTCGAGCTTGACATCTCCTGCCTTATCTGCGGCGGCGAGGGCTGTCCCTCCTGTAAGCACTCCGGCTGGCTTGAGCTTTGCCCCTGCGGTATGATCCATCCCGAGGTGCTCAAGGCCGGCGGCATCGATCCCGAGGAATATACAGGCTTTGCCTTCGGTCTCGGTCTTACCCGTCTTGCTATGATGAAGTACGGCGTTAAGGATATCCGCGATCTCAATTCCGGCAGCCTTAAGGTCCTCGATCAGTTTACTGACGATAATTAAGAAAGGAGAAAAGAGAAAATGTTTATTTCAATGAACTGGATAAGCGACTACGTAGACTTCACAGGTCTTGACAAGATGGAGCTTATCAATAAATTCTCCCTCTCCACAGCAGAGGTTGAAAACGAGATCTTCTTCAAGGGCAGCGATATTTCCGGTATCGTTTGCGCTCAGATTCTCAGCGTTGAGGATCACCCCGAATCAAAGAAGCTTCACCTTCTTAAGGTTGACTGCGGCGAAGGCGAGCCCTGCGACGTTGTTTGCGGAGCACCCAACGTTCGCGTTGGTATGAAGACTGCCTTTGCAAAGCTCGGTGCTCAGATCGGCGAGATCACAATCGCACCCAGAAAGCTTGCAGGCTACACATCCAACGGTATGTGCTGCTCTGAAAAGGAGCTTGGCATCAGCGATTCCAATGACGGAATCATGGATCTTTGCGACTGCATCCCCGTTGGTACAGATCTTAAGACTGTATTCGACATCGACGATATCGTTTTCGAGGTTGACAACAAGTCCCTCACAAACCGCCCCGACCTCTGGGGTCACTACGGTATCGCACGTGAGTTTGCAGCAATCGCAGGCAGAGAGCTCAAGCCTCTCAGCCTTGCTGATCTTTCCGTTTACGATAACCTCGAAAAGGTTGACCTCAAGATCGAGGATCCCCTTTGCTACAGATATTCCTCCATCAAGTTTGAGAATATCAAGCGCCACGTGAGCCCTATCAACATGCGTATCCGCCTTTACTACTGCGGCATGCGTGCTCTCAACTTCCTTGCTGACATCACAAACTACATCATGCTTGAAATGGGTCAGCCCATGCACGCATTTGATGCAAGAAAGGTTGAACAGATTCGCGTTAAGAAGTTTGCCAGTCCCTTCACATTCACAACTCTCGACGGCGTTGAAAGAAATATCGATGAGAACACTCTCATGATCTGCAACGGCGATACTCCCGTTGCGATCGCAGGTATCATGGGCGGTCTTGATTCCGAGATCGTTGAGGATACATCCACACTTACTCTCGAGTCTGCAACATTCGATGCAGCCTCCATCCGTAAGTCCACAGTTCGTCTCACACACAGAACAGACGCTTCTCAGAGATACGAGAAGAGCCTTGACCCCGAGATGACAACTGTTGCAGTTGCAAGATTCGTTCAGCTTCTTCTTGAAAACGATCCCGAGGCGAAGGTAGTTTCCGCACTTACTGACGAATATGCATTCAAGTATGAGCAGAAGACTCTCTCCTTCAACAAGGCATTCGTAAATAAGTACACAGGTATCGAGATCTCCAACGAGACTATCGTTAACACACTTAAGGCTCTCGGCTTCGGTGTTGAGCTTTCCGGCGACGATTTCACAGTTTGCGTTCCCTCCTGGAGAGCAACAAAGGACGTTACAATCAAGGCTGACATCATCGAGGAGATCACACGTATCTACGGCTACGATAACTTCGACGTAAATACTGCAAAGGCTCCCATCTATCCTGTTCGTGCAGCAGTTGAAAAGACTGACGAGAACAGAATTAAGGATATGCTCGTTAAGCGCTTCTCCATGCACGAGCTCCACTCCTACGTATGGGCATACCACGATGAGTACAAGGCTCTCGGCATCGAGATCGAGCCTAACGTTGAGATCGAATGCGCAACAAACCCCAACATTAAGACTATCCGCAAGTCCATCGTTCCCACACAGCTTTGCCAGGTTAAGTACAACACAGCATATGCTTCCGATTTCGGCGTGTTTGAGATCGGTAAGGTAGTAAACGGCTTTAAGGATAACGGACTTTGCGACGAGCACAAGAAGCTTTGCATTACTCTCTACTCAAAGACTAAGGACATGGAAAAGCTTTACTTCGAGCTTCGCGACATTCTTGCTATCATCGCAGACGAGCTCAAGCACCTCCCCCTTAGCTTTGCAAAGGCTGAGGCAACACATTCCTATCAGCATCCCAAGAACCTTAACAGCATCTACTGCGACGGAAAGCTCCTCGGCGAGATGGGCATCGTAAATGCTGAGGTTTCCAAGAAGATCGATAAGAAGGCGAACATCGTTTATGCGGAGATCGACGTTGAGACATTTGCTTCTATCAAGAATGCAAGCATCAAGTACGAGGCTCCCTCCAAGTTCCCTGAGATCGAGATCGACCTTTCCTTCGTTTCCGACACATATGCACCCATTGCAAAGGCTATCGAGGATGCAAACTGCGCTCTTATCAAGAAGATTTCCGTTGTTGACACATATGCAGACGAGAACGGTAAGTCCATCACTATCCGTCTCCTCTTCTCCCATCCCGAAAGAACTCTCACAAAGGACGAGGTTCTCGAGGTTGTTAACGGCATCGCAGGTACTCTCGAGGCACAGGGCATCACAATCAAGGGCGGCATCGCACTTTAATAGGTGATAAAATGGAATATAAAATGACAATAGCGGGACTTGAGAGGCACTTGCCTCTCTGTCCCCTTAACGAAAATCTTTATATCGGCGCATTCGTTATCTTCGGTGACCCCGAGCTCACAACAGCGGCAGCAAGCGAGCTTCTCGCAAAGGCTCCCGAGTATGATTACATCATCACAGCAGAGTCCAAGGGTATTCCGATCGCTCACGAAATGGCACGTCTTGCGGGAAATCAGAAGTATTTCCTCGCAAGAAAGAAGCCCAAGCTCTATATGACAGGCGTTTTCGAGGTTACTGTCCGCTCCATCACAACAGAGGGCGAGCAGAAGCTTTACCTTGATAAAGCAGACGCCGACCTTATGGCAGGTAAGAGAATCCTCATTGTTGACGACGTTATCTCCACAGGCGAGTCTCTCCGCGCAATCGAGGAGCTTGTAAAGGCAGCAGGCGGTAATATCGTTGGTAAGATGGCGATCCTCGCAGAGGGCGACGCTCAGAGCCGCGATGACCTCATCTACCTCGAGCCCCTCCCCCTCTTCAACGCAAAGGGCGAAGCGATATAAAAAGTATACCTACTTTTCTTGAAAGAAAAGTAGCAAAAGAACTTCAAACAAAAAGAAAAAAGAGGTTGTCTATAAAGACAGCCTCTTTTGTTATACCTTCAAATGCGTTTCTTCATATGTAACCAGCAAATAGTCTTTCATTTCTCCTGTTTCATATGAATTTCGTTTTTTCCCTGTGCCACCTTGTTCTGGAAATTTATCCGAAAACTTATATGACTGTATTAAATGTGTTTCTGATTTACTATCGATAAGTTCAATTTCAAAAAAATCTTTTGATACATGAATTTTTTGAATTGTCATATCCGATAACGTTTCTTTTAATGTTTTTAAACTGTTGGAATAATCATCAAACGAAATTAACGGATTATACTGATTCGTATAATTATCATGACACTCTAAAATTCTGTCGTCAAACAAAACATGTTCTCCCGCAGCCCATATGCAATATGTTAACCATCTTGTGCCATAATCTCCTTGAAGTTTAATACCGAAAAAGCCGGGGCCACCCATTCCGTATGTGCCACAGCACGTGCATACATCAAGAATATTACTGCCACTAAAATTCTCTTCACCAAATTCTTCAATATTTAACGGAACACCAAGCATAATAATTTCGGAAGGATTAGGTTTGTAACGGAAAATAGGATATTTGCGTATTCTTTTGAAACCTCTGTCTTCCCAAACCTTTTTATTTTCTTTTTTTACAATTACAAAATTCTCTTTAACTTGACCAAGGTTTAAATTTAAGAACTTATGCTTGAAAAACATTTGATGCCCCCCTCTCATACTTGTATAAGAATATTTTATCATATTTCTCAATCTGTTTCAATAGATCATTTACTATTGCTTGAAATCGGAGATCGAACAGGATAGACCATCCGGGACAGCTTTTAAAAAGTTTCTGCACTTAAAAAACTTTAAAAAGAAAATGGCTATGGAAAAATCCGTAGCCATCCTTTTTTATAAAAACAGTTCGACAAATCGGAGTTTGAAGAATAGCAGCCTTCCCCTCGAGGGGAAGGTGGCGGCGGAGCCGACGGATGAGGTGTAGGCAACGAATGTTGCCGTTGTGCTGCGCAGCAGCTTGAGTTTTTCTTGCTTTGAAAGACCTACGCCGCTTCGCGGCTACACCTCACCACCGCCTGCGGCGGAGCCTCCCCTCAAGGGGAAGCCTTGTAAAGTGACACCCTCAACGGTTCGCTAAACTCCGATTTATCGAATGGTTTATAAGAAACAAAAAAGCTGTCTTTCGACAGCTTTTTCTCATTTTACAAGCTCAAGGAGTTTTTCCTTTGTTGTGAGGCCGACGATGTTTCCTGCGATCTGACCCTTGTTGAAAGCAAATACTGTGGGAATGCTTGCAACGCCGAATGCCTGTGCAAGAGCAGGCTCCTGATCTACGTCGATCTTTGCTACCTTAATCTTGCCCTCATATTCCTCTGCGATTTCGGAGAGGATGGGAGCAAGCATCTTGCAGGGGCCGCACCATGTTGCATAGAAGTCTACAAGAACGGGGATATCGCTTCCGATAACCTCTTCCTCAAAGCTTACGTCATTAAGAATAATTTCTGCCATGTTACACCTCTTAGTCTTCAAGTGATTTGTAGTAAAGCATGCAGTGGCAATAGCCCTCGAACTCAGGGTCCTTTATCTGAGCCTTGAACTCATCGCACATACACTTATTTTCTTCGGTTCTCTGAAGCTTGCAGGGGCAGTAGCCGCCTGTTCTTTCAAGACCCTCTTTAATTGTTTTTACGATTTCCTCATCGGAATTATATCTGATTTTCATTCTGCTCCCCTTGTCATTCTCACAAGCATATTCTCAAGCTGTGCTTCGGAAATCACGCCTACCTTATAATCAATCAAATTGCCCTCGCTGTCAAAGAACAAGGTGGTGGGAATGCTCTGCACGCCGTAATTGTATGCCGCGTTCATATCGCTGTCGCAATAAACGGGAAAGGAATATCCGTTATCGGCAATAAATGATTTGACTGCCTCAACAGTATCTCGCTCGCCGTCTGTCATATTCACCATCATGAAGCTGACCTTATCCCCGTACTCCTTATAAAGAGCATCAAAATGAGGCATTTCCGCCTTGCAGGGAGGGCACCATGTTGCCCAGAAATTTACAATGAGGGGCTTGCCGAAGCTCTCATAAAGAGTAACCGCATTGCCTTCCATATCGTAAATTTTAAAATCGGGCATCTTTTCCGGCTTTTTGACTGTTGTTTCTGTGGCGGTGGTATCCGCCTCATCCTTGACATTGGCGCCGCATCCCATAAGGGAGATACAAAGCAGGACCGCAAGGAAAAGAGCTGTTAATTTTTTAAAGATCATTTTTACTCCAATGGTTATTTCTTAATAAAGAGCACACCGAGAGTATTTCTTCCGCAGTGGGAGGATACTGTGCAGCCTGCGCGGGTCACAAGCACCTCACCGAAGGGAGCGAGGGACTTAACCTGCTCTGTGCATGCGTTGACGATAGCCTCGTCGCATCCTGCGTGAGTTACGAACACACGGTCAAGCTCGATGCCGCTTCCGTCACCGATCTGCTCAGCGATATAAGTTTTCAGCACCTGATTGAAATTTCCGCGATACTTCTTGGAAACGCCCATCTTACCCTCTGTAACAGTAATACAGGGCTTGAGCTTCAAGAGATTTGCGCCGAATGCCGCAAGTGCGGAGCATCTGCCGCCCTTATGAAGAAACTCAAGGTCGTCTATAACAAAGGATGCGCAGACTTTAGCCTTCATATCCTTGATCTCGTTTGCGATCTCCTCAGCAGACTTACCTGCCTTTGCCATCTCGCAAGCTGCTACAACAAGAAGTCCGCTTCCTGTTGAGAGATTCTCGGAGTCGATAACGTATACGTCCTCAAAGTCCTCTGCCGCCATTCTTGCATTGTTAAATGTGGAGGACATATGAGCGCTGATTGTAAAGCAAACGATGGAATAACCCTCGTTTGTATATTTCTCAAAGAAGTCGGAGAAATCTGCCATGTTGACAGCGCTTGTCTTGGGAAGCTCGCCTGTCATTTCGTAGTGATAGTAAATATCCTCGGGAGTAATATCAACGCCGTCAGAGAAAAGCTTTTCTCCGAGATTAACTCCAAGGGGAAGAATTTTTATACCGTAGCGCGCGATGATCTCTGCGCTAAGATCAGACGTACTGTCGCTGACTATAAGTACCTTTTTAGCCATATCGGTCACCGTTCCTTTTCAATTTTTGTTAAATCAAGGCACAAAGCCTTTATCGCTCAATTATATCATTGTTAAATATAAATTACAATTAATTTGCAAAAGTTCAACAAAAATTGAGAAATCAAAAAGGGTGCACAAGCAAGCTACTTGTGCACCCTCGGTTTTATTCCTCTTTTTCCTTTGCCATTCTCTTTTTCTTGATCTTTCTCACAACAAGAACTGTCACAAGAACGATAACTCCGAGGATGACCACGATAAGTATAAGAACGATATATGTGAAAATATTCGCATTGGAA
>JAZUAR010000029.1:0-1566 GCA_045638055.1 Candidatus Avispirillum sp. | reverse complement strand
GGCTACGCCGCCACCTCCCCCTTAGGGGGGGGCTCTTGCTTAATTCCTTGCTCCATCTGTAGCCATCTACCCGTCAAACCGTAATTTGACGAGCTGCTTGAAATATTCTCTACGGGCAAAGTGTGCGGATAAGAGTTTCTGTGTCAAGGCCGCAATCCTTTCCCTTTATGTAATTTGCAAGAGTCGCGGCAAAGAGGACGGCAGCTCGCTTTGGTTCCGAAAGAGTATTGGCACAGGTGCCGCATTCAACGAGAAGAGAAGCAGGGCGTGTGTTCTGATAAAAGGATGCCCGCCTCAGATTGACGGGGCGCACAAGGCGGTGGTTAGTCTGCCATAGATTTTTCTGAAGATGGAGGGCTACGGTAAGGTTGTCCCTCCATGAGGTGTGTCCGCTGCCGCCCTCGTCCGTGCCGCAAACGAACATCAGCTGGGCGGCTTTTCGGCCGTGTACGTCACAGGTGCTTTTCACGTATCCCTCCGTTTCGTTGCCTATGCAGTCTCGGTGGATATCAAAAACGTACTGAATTGAGGGATATTTCTCAAGGGTCTTTTTCACCTTTGCGTTGCTTTTGTCGTAGGCTGCGCTGAAATTCTCCTCGTCAAATCTGTCTGTGAGATGGATAGTCTCTATACCCGCCTTGTTCAGTACCTCGCAAATAACCTTTCCTACAGAGAGGATACTGTTTTCTGCATCTGCCGAACGAAAACCGCCTGTGGCGCAGTCTGCAAAGGCCTCCGTTGCATGGGTGTGATATATAAGCACCTTGGGCGAGCTTTTACCGTATAATCCTTCTATTTTATTATAACTCATTGCAGGGGAGGGCATTCCGCCGATGGCGAGAAGATCGGGAGAATAGGAGGTTTCGTTGGAAAGGGAATATCCATATTCTGCATTTGCAGAAAGTTCTGCCTCCCGAATCAGCACGTCGATGACTTCTGTCTCTTTCTCACCCTTATCCTTTTCTATCAGCTCACCCTCAGGTATCTCGGGGGTGGCGGGGCGGCTTATTTCGTATTCGGGAACTACTGCCGAGAAAAGCAGGTCTGCCCCCTTGTCTTTAAGAAGGCTGACAGCCTCCGCAATAAGAGCCACGTGAAATAAAAGCGAAACTGTAGCAAGAAGGGCCGCTGCGGCTTTTATGGGAATATTCCTTTTTTTCTGTGTTATGAGGGCAGCCTTCGGCTCCTCCAGGGCGGGAAAATCAAGTATTATCTGTTCTTTAGCTTCTTCGGTCATTTTTATCCTCCTGTTTCTTTTTGTATATGAGTATGAGGAGGACGGAGATTTTATGCTAAAGTCCCTCGCAGAAAAATGCGCGGTTTATGGCGGCGGCAAGAATATCGGATATCTCCTCTGAGAGGATATCGCTGTCCTTTGGGGAAACGAACATATCCTTTTTTGAGAAAAGCGCCTTTTCTATCTCTTCGTCGATGCTCTCGACTCCCGCACTGCAGAGGGCGTCGAATATAAGGGTGGCGCAGTCGACTACGGTGGGAACGCCCATTGCAATAACGGGAACGCCCATGGAACTGCGGTCAACGGCATAGCGTCGATTTCCCATTCCG
>JAZUAR010000028.1:0-2031 GCA_045638055.1 Candidatus Avispirillum sp. | reverse complement strand
AAAAAGCCTCAAAAGCCCCCCAAAAAAGGAGATATTCCAATGAACAGAACAAATTACAAGGTTGGTTTCGTTTCCCTCGGATGCGCAAAGAATCTTTGCGATACTGAGGTAATGCTTCATCATCTTCTTGAAGCAGGATATCAGCTCACCCCTGAGGAGACTGAGGCTGACTGCATTATCATAAACACTTGCGCTTTTATTGAGAGCGCAAAGAAGGAATCTATTGAGTCCATTCTTGATATCGCATGGCTTAAGGAGCACAGAAGCCTTCGCGGCATCGTTGTTTGCGGCTGCCTTTCCGAAAGATATCGCGAGGAGCTCCTGAGTGAGCTTCCCGAGATCGATGCTGCCATCGGTGTTGGCTCTATTCACAATATAGTCAGCGCTGTTGACTCCGTATTCGAAAAGTCTGAAAAGAAATACACATCCTTTGAGGATAAGCAGAAAATGCGCCTTGGCGGTGACAGAATCATCACAACAGGCGAGGTGTTTGCATATCTCAAGGTTTCCGAGGGATGCAACAACCGCTGCACTTACTGCGCTATTCCCTCTATTCGCGGCGATCTTCACTCCCGCACCATTGAGGACATTGTAGAGGAAGCTAAGGGACTTTCCGAAATGGGAATCCGCGAGCTTTGCGTTATCGCTCAGGACACAAGCGTTTACGGTCTTGATATATACGGCGAGTACGCTCTCCCCAAGCTCCTTCGTGCGATTACCGATAACACAGATATTCCCTGGATACGTATCCTTTACTGCTATCCCGATAAGATCACAGACGAGCTTATTGCCGAGATGCGTGATAACCCCCGTATCCTTCACTATATCGACCTGCCTATCCAGCATATCAGCAATAATATGCTTAAGGCTATGAACCGCCACGGCGACCGTGCATGCATTGAGGATGCCGTTGCCCGACTTCGCCGTGAGATCCCCGATATCGTTATCCGCTCCACAGCTATCGTAGGCTTCCCCGGCGAGACTGAGGAGGACTTTAACGAGCTGTGCGAGTTCATCCGTGACGTGAAATTCGAACGTTTCGGCGCATTCACCTATTCAAGAGAAGAGGGAACTGCGGCTTACAGCTTTGAAGATCAGATCGACGAGCAGGTAAAGCAGGACAGATACGATATCCTTATGAGAACCCAGCTTGATAACTCCGAAAAGTTCAACGAAGCCCTTGTTGGAACGTTCCAACACGTGCTTTGCGAGGGATTCGACCCTGTTTCCGAGTCCTTCTTCGGACGTACATACCGCGACAGCGCAGATATTGACGGTAAAGTATGGTTTACTGCACCCCGCCAGATATCTGAGGGCGAGTTCGTCGACGTAAAGATCACCGACGCTATGGATTACGATCTTGTTGGTGAAGTGATCGTATGATAGAGATCACCACCCTGTTTTCAGGTTCTTCGGGCAATTCTACCCTTATAAAGACTGAAAATACTGCTGTTCTCGTGGATGCAGGACGAAATTGCAAGGCTGTATGCACCTCTCTTGAGAAGGTGGGTATGTCACTTTCAGATATTTCCGCTATTTTCGTCACCCACGAGCATTCAGACCATATTTCTGCTCTTGACGTTATGAGCAAGAAAAGAGCGATTCCCATTCACGTAACGGAGCCAAGCGCACGCATTCTTTGCAAAAAGCCTGCGGCGGCTGAATGCGCCGTTATACACAGAGGCCTTGTTTTCGAGGAAAAGGTGGGGGATCTTACTATTACCTCCTTTCCCTTGCCTCACGACAGCGCCGCTCACGTTGGGTATATTGCAAAATGCGATGACGGAGACTGCGCAGGTGTTGCAACCGATATGGGATATGTTACTCAGCTATGCTATGAGAACCTCTCATGCTGCCGACAGGCAGTTATTGAAGCTAATCACGACAGATATATGCTTGCAAACGGTCCTTATCCGAGAGCACTTAAGGAAAGAGTTGCTTCCCGATTTGGCCATCTTTCCAATACGGATTGCGCTTCTCTCATTGCGGGACTTGTTCAGAACGGAATGGAAAAGATAATGCTTGCCCATC
>JAZUAR010000027.1:0-6337 GCA_045638055.1 Candidatus Avispirillum sp. | reverse complement strand
GGAGTTGTCCCTCTCTATTGTCTTCCTAAGACCGCTTGGCCTCCGACTTCTCATTGGTATATTTCATATAAGAATAAACGATGTTAAAGGGTGTATTGTTGAAGGTCCAATCTCTGACTGCACTGGCCGCTTCCTTAGCGTATCCTTTTCTTTGTTTATCAGCTCTGGTATGGTAACCGATTTCAGGTTTTATTTGACCATTGATAAGCTGCATTGATAACCCACAATCACCTATCATTTCGTCTGTTTCTTTCAAGCAAACTGCCCACAGTCCAAAGCCCAATATCTGATACCTATCTATGTTTCGCTATATCCAGTTTCTTACTTCGGATTCGTCAAATGCATATGGATAATGTTGCATAATATCTGAATCTGCCAATACTTTGTACAGCGCATCAAAATCATTCTCTGTCATTTCTCTTAAGTATAAACGTTCAGTTTCAATAACCACCGTGCATTCCTCCCAATTCAAGTTTGTAGAATTTATTATATTATATCACAACACCGACTGCTGTCAACATCCCTCCCCCCTTGGGCGGGTTTGTTCTGTTTTTCTCCTTTGGGAATATACATTATATATATTTTCTTTCGGAGTCAATATGGAGCTTATCAACACCTTCCTCTCCGGATACATCATGCCCGCCCTCCTTATGGGATGCGGTATTGTGTTCGGATTCAAAATGCGGTTTTTCTATATATTTCACCCGAAAAAGGTGCTTTCTGCCCTTCGGGACGGGGCTGAGGGCGGCGGGGTATCTCCCTTTCGGGCTTTATCTCAGGCTCTTGCGGGGACGCTTGGCGTTGGAAACATGACGGGCGTTGCCACCGCAATATGCGCAGGAGGTGCGGGGGCGATATTCTGGATGTGGGTATCCGCCGTTCTTGCCATGAGCGTGAAATATTTCGAGGTTGCCCTTGCGCAAAAATGCCGCCGAAGGTCAGCCGACGGCTACTACGGCGGCGCCATGTATTATATAAAGGACATTTTCTCAAAGAGATTCAAAAAAGGAGCAAAGGTCCTCGGAGGAGCCTTTGCCCTGCTTTGCATTATAAATTCCTTGCTTACGGGAAATATGGTGCAGATGAATTCCGCTGCCGCCGCTTTTCCCCATATTCCGCCCCTTGTCACGGGATTTTTATGCGCCGCCCTTGCTCTGCCCGTAATCATGGGCAGGGGCAAAAAGGTATCTGCCGTTACAATGGCGCTTATTCCCTTTCTTTCCGGCCTTTATATCATTTTATCTCTGATAATAATCATCCCAAACGCCGCCCGCCTGCCCGCGGTTTTTTCGCAGATAATGAAAAGCGCCTTTTCCTTTGAGGCGGTGGGTGGCGGGATCGGTGGATTTCTCATTCTTCGCGCTATTCGATTTGGTACGACGAGGGGGATTTTTTCAAACGAGGCGGGAAGCGGCACCTCTCCCACGGCTCACGCCGAGGCTAATGCAAAAAGCCCCCACACTCAGGGCTGCTTCGGTATTTTCGAGGTCTTTGCCGACACCATAGTGCTCTGCACTCTCACCGCCCTCGTTATCCTTCTTTCCGACGGCTGCGCCCGCGGACTTGACGGAATCTCCCTGACCTTGTATGCATTTTCCTCCCTTGCGGGAAAGGGGGCGGGGATCGCCGTTGGTATATCCGCAATCCTTTTCGCCTACGCCACCCTCATTTGCCAGACCCATTACGGCAAGGTCGCCCTGCAGTCCATAACGAAAAGCAAAGGCGCGCACCTTATCTACATAGCTGCAGTCTGCACCTTTTGTATATGGGGTACGGTCATTAACGAGGGCATCATGTGGCAGGCGGCAGATTTTTGCATTTCCCTCATGACTGCCCTGAACGTCACCTGCCTCGCCGCCGCAGCAAAGCAAGGGGAGCTGCGGGGGATTATGCAAAACCTTTTTTGAAAAAAAGGTTCTGCACTCCAAAAAAACTCAAAAAAGTTTAATATTAATTCGGGTTTATCGGGGGAGATTGTCCCAAAGGCTTCCCCTTGAGGGGAGGCTCCGTCGTAGGCGGTGGTGAGGTGTAGCCGCGAAGCGGCGTGCCTATGAGAAGCGGCGTGGGTCTTACGAAGCAAGAAAAAGCTCAAGCTGCTACGCAACATAACGGCAACTTACGTTGCCTACACCTCATCCGTCACCTTTCAGGTGCCACCTTCCCCTCTAGGGGAAGGCCCCCTGACAAAACCGAATTTGAATTCGCAAACAAAAAAGGAACTGGAAATCCGACGGATCTACAGTTCCTTTATCGTTTTGCTATGCTTTGCTTTATGGGGATGGAGAGGAAATATGCTCCCACAACGAGAGCGGCGTCCTTAAGGATATAGGGCAGTGACACTGTCAAAAGCGCCGCTATGATACCGCTTTTCATTACGTTCACGTAATGCACCACTCCGAGAAAATGGCAGAGGGCAAGTCCCAGAATGCCGAGAAGAATCGACCAAAGAGGCTTTTTATCCTTTCCGAATCCCGCAAAGAGCGCAAGGAGGAAAAATCCTGCCAAAAAGCCGCCCGTAGGACCGAAAAGCACGGAAAATCCGCCCATAAATCCTGAAAACACAGGGACGCCCACAAGTCCTATTGCCACGTAGATGAGGACTGCGGCAGTTCCCCAGAGGCTACCGAGAACGTATCCCGAAAGGGCTACGGCAAAGACCTGAAATGTGATGGGAACGCCTGTGGCAAGGGGCAGCTGCAAGAGAGAAATGACGGAGAGGACTGCCGCCATCACTCCCGTCAACACTATATTTTTCGTTTTTCTTTTCATAATCTTATCAAAAATGCTGTCGCGGGTGCGACAGCATTTTTTAATTATCAGTCAAAATAGCCGAGCTTGTAAAGGAGCTCTGCGGAGAGAAGTCCGCCGCCTGCGGCGCCGCGAAGTGTGTTATGGGAAAGACCTACAAACTTCCAGTCGAAGATCTTATCCTCGCGGAGACGGCCTGCAGTTACGCCCATACCGCCGTAGATATCGCGGTCAAGGTGTGCCTGAGGACGGTTATCCTCTTCGAAATATGTGATGAACTGCTCAGGTGCGTGGGGAAGGTTATACTCCTGGGGAAGACCCTTGAACTCAGCCCATGCTGCGAGGATCTCTTCCTTTGTGGGCTTATTCTCGAAGTTTACGAAAACAGTTGCTGTGTGACCGTCAAGAACGGGAACACGGATGCACTGGCTTGTGATAACGGTCTTCTCGTCGGGAACGATAGCGCCGTCCTTATACTCGCCCCAGATGTAGAGAGGCTCGATCTCGCTCTTCTCTTCCTCTCCGCCGATGTAGGGGATGATGTTATCAAGCATTTCGGGCCACTCGTTGAAGCTCTTACCTGCGCCGCTGATAGCCTGATATGTGCTTACAACAACCTCCTTGATACCGAACTTACGAAGGGGTGTGAGCATGGGAACGTAGCTCTGGATGGAGCAGTTGGGCTTTACTGCGATGAAGCCCTTCTTTGTGCCGAGACGCTTCTTCTGGTCCTCAATAACAGCATAGTGATCTGCATTGATCTCGGGAATGATCATAGGAACGTCAGCAACTCTGCGGTTTGCGGAGTTATTGGAAACTACGGGGATCTCAGCCTTTGCATATGCTTCCTCAAGGGCGCGGATCTCGTCCTTCTTCATATCTACTGCGCAGAATACGAAATCAACAAGCTCCTTAACAGCATCGATGTTTGCAGCATCAAGAACCTGCATATCTGCAACGGACTCGGGCATAGCATCCTGCATCTTCCAACGGCTGCCAACAGCCTCTTTATATGTTCTTCCCGCACTGCGAGCACTTGCAGCAAGCGCTGTGATCTCGAAGAAGGGATGGTCCTGCAAAAGCATTATAAATCTCTGACCTACCATGCCGGTAGCGCCGATGATACCAACTCTTTTTTTGTTTTCCATTTTTGTTTACCTCCTTAAAAATGAAATACAGTTTATATTATCACAAGAAATTCCCCTTGTCAACGGAAAGAGGCGATTTCCTTTTCTTTTCCCTTGACCCGAGGTTTATTCTATGGTAACATTATATTAAATAAACACCCGGAAGGTATTCAAATGAAAAGATTTATTGCCATCATCATGGCTTTCACTCTGATAGCACTCTCTGCCCTTCCCGCAATGGCAGCAGAATGCACTCACAACTATCTGAGAACCTTTGTAGATGCAAACTGCATCGAAAAGGGTCATACATATTACCTTTGCCGCAAGTGCGGTCATTCCTACAAGGTATATAACGACGAATATACTGCTCCCGAGGGGCTTTACATTCTTGCAAAGAGCGAGAGAGACGGCTCGACCCTCACCGTTACCGTTGACCTTTACAACAACCCCGGTCTTACCGCGGGCCGCGTTAAGGTAGGCTACAATGCAAGCACACTCATTCTTCGCGAGTTTGTAAACGGCGACGTCTGGTCATCAAGAGACTACACCGGAGGCGTTAACATAGAAAGCAATCCCGTGAGCGTTTTCACCGAGGATTATACAACGGGTCTGATGAACAACACAAACAACGGCCGCTATTTCACCCTGATATTCGATATCCTCGACCCCAAGGGTGAATACAACGTATCCTTCTCAAGCGCAAAGGGAGATTTCCATTCATGGAATCAGAAATCAAGCCTTATGACCTTCTATCCCCTCACCGTTGTGAGCCTTATCGGAAAAAGCGAGCTTGGCGATCATAGTTACCTTGAAAGCACAACTGAGCCCACCTGCGCCGCAGGCGGATTCACCGAATATACCTGCGAATTCTGCGGCGACTCCTACGTTGCAGACAAAAAGGACCCTATCGGCCACAGCTGGAATTACGTTGACACCCCCAAGGAGCCTACTCTCAAGGAGGAGGGCACCGCGCTTTACAGCTGCGCTTCCTGCGGGGAATGGAAGACAGAGTCGATCCCCGTTCTTGAGCGCTGGGCAAAGGGAGACCTTAACAACGACGGAGAAACAAACTCTCTGGATTCCAATCTTCTGAAGCGAGTTATCGTCGGCTCCCACGTATCAGAGCAGGCTCTCGATGCCGCTGATGTTGACAACAACGGCGATGTTAACTCCTACGATTCACTCTTGATAAAGCGCATAATTACAGGACGCGTATGAATTTTTTAAAAAGGCTGTTTTTACAGCCTTTTTTTCAATCTGACAAGACTTGTGCCGTTATATGAAAATCAGATTTACAAAACCTTCTTCCTTGACAATGCTTGATTTTTAAAGTATAATGATATATTAGATAATGATGCTTTTTGAAAGGATCCTATATGCCCTCCGATCTTATTGAAATTATTGAAAAAGCTCTTCCCGAAATGTCCAAGGGACAGAAAAGAATCGCCTCCTACATAACAGACCATTGCCAGAAGGCAGCTTATATGACTGCCTCCCGTCTTGGCGAGGAGGCAGGCGTTTCCGAGTCAACAGTTGTTCGCTTTGCTATTGAGCTCGGATTCGACGGATACCCCGGTCTTCACCGCGCAATGCAGGAAAGCCTCCGTAAGAGACTTACTGCAGTTCAGCGTATCGAGGTTGCAAACAACCGCTTTGCTGAAAACGGAGTTCTTGAAACCGTCCTCACACAGGATGCGGAAAGAATCCGCGCAACCCTTGAGTCCATCGACCACGAGGCCTTTGACCACGCCGTTGAGGCTATCCTCAACGCAGGCACCATCTACATTATGGGTATGCGCTCCTCCTTCTCTCTTGCGGAGTTCGTTGACTACAACCTCAGTCTTGTATTCCCCAACGTTCACCTTGTGAGAAGCGCGAGCGGCAGCGAAATGTTTGAGCATCTTATGCGCGTGCGCGAGGGTGATGCAGTTATCGCAATCAGCTTCCCCCGCTACTCAAAGCGCATAATCAAGGCGGCAGATTTTGCAGCATCCCGCGGTGCAAACGTTGTTGCAATCACAGACGGACCCACATCTCCCATCGCAAAGTGCTCCGCAGCAGCACTTTACGCAAAGAGCGATATGGCTTCCTTTGCCGATTCTCTCGTTGCGCCCCTCTCCATTATCAACGCTCTTCTCGCCGCTATCGGCATGAAAAAGCAGGAGCAGGTAATGAAGGCTCTGGGCGACCTTGAGGCTGTTTGGGATCAGTACGACGTTTACGACAAGAAAAAGGGTAGCGACAAATGAGCATTGCTGTTATCGGCGGCGGTGCCGCAGGCATGATGGCAGCGGCGGCGGCTCTTGAATCAGGCGCCGAGGTATGCCTCTACGAGCCTAACCGTCTTCTCGGAAAGAAGCTCCGTATTACGGGCAAGGGCAGATGCAACGTTCCGAACAACTCCGCCCCCGAGGAGATACTGAAAAACGTTATCTCAAACAGAAAATTCCTCTATTCCTCCG
>JAZUAR010000026.1:0-3173 GCA_045638055.1 Candidatus Avispirillum sp. | reverse complement strand
AGATCTCTTCTATGGGTATTCGTGTTGACCGCGAGTCTCTTGACCGACAGCTTACTATTGCAGGCTGTGACGACCGCAGAGAACTTCCTTTCCATAAGATGCTTCTTAATGACGAGCTTCCTCTCACCATCGGCGGAGGTATCGGTCAGTCAAGACTTTGTATGCTTATGCTTGGCTGTGCTCACATCGGTGAGGTACAGTGCAGTATCTGGGACTCAGAAACTGTGAGAGTCTGCGAAGAAAACGGAATTCCTCTTCTTTAATAGAAAAAAGCCCGACAGAGTTTTTAGTTCTGTCGGGTTTCTTTTTATTTACAATGTAAAATCTCAATATTACCATCTACGAATCCAACGCCAACACCGTCTTTGGATTTTAATATTTTAGCATATTTTCCATTTGATAAATATTGATTTAATTCATTAACCATGTAGGACAATGCTTCATCCCACTTGCATTCCATTTTCCAATTATAAAGATGTTCTCGTGACCCGAAATCGGTTACTTCATCACAAGCCCAGTCTTCATTCTCTAAATCGAAACTTTCCGTTCCTACTAGTTCCATAGCCCAACTGCCGTCGCTTTCTTCATAAAGATTAAAACAGAAAGCTGCAATATTTTCAGGAATAACTTTGTCATTAAGAATATTATTAATCCAATTAGCTACGCTATTCGATGTATTTTTTCTTTGTGTTCTCATAAACATCGTTTTGAGAACATTGTAAATAAAGTTCTTTTTCATATCTTCTTCTTTGTGAAAAGGGAAATGATATACATGATTGCCGCAATACCTACAAGGGGAACTGCAACGTAGCCGTATATCTTATCCATGGGATTTACTGTGCCGTAAACGTTGAGAGCGCCACGGACAAGGCTTCCGATTGTTATTGTTGCGATACCGCAATGCCATATATCTCTCGTTATTTTTCCGGGATAGGGAATAGCGGGGATGATATACAGAGTGAGGAAGGGAAATGCTCCGCCGATAAGGGGGAACATAAAGGCGTATATCATGAATCTTGAATAAACGCCGTGTCCGAACTCACCGTATACAAGTCCGAATATCATGCAGAGAATGGAAAGGAAGAGATAAATATACGAAGCCTTAACGGCTCTGTCTTTTCTGTTAATATCCGATGTAGACAATGTCGCTTACCTCTCTTTCCTTGATCTTACCGTCTGCGCTGGGCTTATTTACTACCTTGCCGTTGAAATACATTGTTGTGCTTCCGCCGCCGTCGAGGTTATAGGCAAGGTCGGTAGCGCCGATGGAATACATAAATTGTGCAAGCTCAGGGAAGGTGAGTCCTGCGCTGTAATCTGTTCTGCCGTCTGCAACAACGAAGAACATATGACCGGGCTCCTTGAAGCCGATTGCGGTTCGGGGATTCTTTCCCGCAATGTTGAGGACGTGCTCGTTAGTGTCGGAAACAACTCCATCTCTGACAAGGGTTGGGCCAAAGGAGAAAAGCTGATATGCGCCGCTGTCCTTGATCTGCTGTGCTGAAACGTAGCTTTCGTTTATGGTACCGTACGTTCCGTCCTTATAAATAACGATATCCTCGCGGTTTTCAAGAGGAATATCGCGGTAAAGAACGCCGTTTCTGATTACGTAGCGGATGTTGTTAACGCCGTAGAAATCGCCGTTGATGGCAAGGATAGCATTCTTGCCCGATGCAATCTCGGATACGGGGGCGTTTACGTTCTGTCCGTAGGTATCCTTTGCAAGAGCGCTTTTAAGCAGAGTAGGGGATGCAACCTTGATCTCGGCAACGTAAATATCTGTACCGAACTCTCTGTACTGAGTGAGAGTTATGGAGATATTTTCGTCCTTATATTCCGTATCTGTGAAAATAATATCCTTTTCATCAGGAACGGAGATATTAGTGTCTGTCACAGCGTCGCTTGAGTCGATCTCGATCTTTTCGTATGATTTGGGGATAACAAAGGTATCAAGCATCAGATAAACGGTGAAAAGTAAAAGAAGGATACCGTAGCTGATACAAAGAAGATGTTTCTTGATTCTCACAGCATATCACCTCACAAATTTATGCTTATATCATAACATAATCTGCTATTTTTTTCAAGTATAAAAAAGGGTCTGCATTGCAGTCCCTTTTAATTGTGTGATCAAAGAATAACTTCCTTGCCTGTTTCAGCAGACTTGTACATAGCCTCGAGGATCTTGATCATGTTTACGCCCTGTACGGGAACGTAGTCCTTCTCAGCGCCGTCAAGAACGATAGCTGTGAAGTGCTTGAGAGCCTCATCGTGGCCGTTGCCCATTTCGCATCTGCGAACGTTGTCTGTGAGCTTGCCGTTCTCCTCGGAGAATACTCTAGCCTCACCGGAATCAACCCACTTGAAGCCGCCCTTTGTACCGCGAAGCTCAACGAAACGCTCCTCGCGCTCAATGTTGGATGCCCAGCTGAACTCGATCTGGAGGCAAGCACCGTTATCGAAGCGGATGAAGCCCATTGCGAGGTCCTCAACGTCGAATGTGCCGCCAACTACTGCATCACCGAAACGGGAATGCTCGCTGTCTGCCTCAGTTGTATCGGAAGCGAACTTGTTGAATGTGCAACCGGAAACGGAAACGGGAGTGGGGTTGCCCATGAGCCAGATGGAAAGGTCGATCATATGTACGCCGAGGTCGATAAGGGGACCGCCGCCAGACTTTTCCTTAGTTGTGAACCAGCCGCCCTTGCCGGGGATACCGCGACGACGGATCCAACCGCAGCGACCGCAGTAGAGCTCACCGAACTCGTCAGCATTAGCAAGCTTCTTGAGGTACTGGGAGTTTGTGTAGTAACGGTTGTTTCTCATGCACATGAGAACCTTGCCGCTCTTCTCGCTTGCTTCCTTCATCTTCATAGCTTCCTCAACGGAAACTGCATCGGGCTTCTCACAGAATACGTGGAGACCCTTTTCGAGAGCGTATACAGCGATAACGGAGTGGAGGTAGTTAGGTGTGCAGATATCTACTGCATCGAGCTCCTCGTTATCGATCATTTCCTTCCAGTCTGTGTAAGCCTTTGCGCCCTCGAGACCTGCATTTGTAATGTTGCCTGTAGCTCTGTCCTCGATGATATCGCAGAGAGCAACGATCTGGATGCGCTTGTTGTTCTTGTGGCTGTAGTAGAGGTGATGGCTACCCATGCCGCCTACGCCGATAA
>JAZUAR010000025.1:0-4716 GCA_045638055.1 Candidatus Avispirillum sp. | reverse complement strand
CCCTACGATGATACCTTTTAACCTCACCGATAAACCCGAATTTAACCAAAACAAAATGGCTACGGATAAAACCCATAGCCATTCTTTTTGAAGTTTTTTGGGAGTGAGGAGGAAGAAAAAACGATTAAGTATCGTTTTTTCAACGACGTAACTAAAACAAGGAGAGTATCGAGGCGAGTGTACCGAGCCGATGATAATCGACTATGTTTTAGGAAGATAGAGGACTTTTTTACAAAAAAGTCCTTTGCATAATCACTCCTTGACAAACATCCTCTCCACCTCGCAGACGTACACGCGGTGGAAATCGTTGGCGGGATAGTTTTTCATGATAGAGGGATCGATCATGCAGCCTTCCTTGATGTCGTCGGCATAGATCTTTTTACAGTCGAGGATCACTGTTGCCTCCTCAAATGCAGGGGCTCCCTCACCTACCCACATGGGAGTGAGGCCTGTTTCTTTCATTTTATCGCAATCTCTGCCGCTGTTTCTGCCGCAGAATGTGAGATCCTCTCTCTGTTCGCCACCGAAGAAGGAAAGAGTCATTCTGTCGCTCTTTTCTGTGAACTCATAGGTATATCTCTGGGGGCGAATGAAAACGAATGCCACGTTCTTGTTCCAAAGAACGCCCATGCCGCCCCAGCTTGCGGTCATTGTGTTGAATTTTTCGCCGTCGGCGGCGGAAACGAGCATCCAGTCGCTGCCGATCATTTTAAAAGTATTGCCCGAAAGCGCTTCGGGCTTTATCTCGATAAAGCTCATAGTCACCTCTTAAAAATTCATATTGTTCCAGCCCCAGTGCTCGCACTCCTCGTATTTCACGTAAGTGCGGTCTGCGGGGACAGAAAGCTCATCTGCAAGGATATCGCAGATAATAGCTGTCAGCTTTTCGTAGTATTCTCTCTTGGCGCTGCCGAGGAGCTTAACCTCAACGTATGCTGCGGGGGCTGAGTTGTCGCCCTTGAACCAGATGCGGCAGTTGTCCTCAAACTCGCACATGAGCCAGGCCTCGGTCTTGCCGGGGATGGCCTCGATGGCCTTGCCCATCTTTTCCTTGAGGATAGCTTCCTTTTCGGGGGAAATAGCTACTGTTGTTTTTGTTCCGATATAAGGCATAATAAAATCTCCTTTATTTATATATATGACTATTGTACCACCCTCGCCACATCAATGCAACAGTTGATTTTTATCATATTTTAAGTTATTATAATAAAAAAGGAAGGTGGACGATATGAGCGTAAAAGATGCAGTTGTTAAAAGATTTCGGGCGATATGCCTTGAAAGAAATATCAAGCTTAACGAGCTTGCAAACATTTCGGGCGTTACCCCCTCCACAGCATACAGCATGATGGATGAATCAAGACGAGATATATCCATCACCACCATCAAAAAGTTTTGCGACGGACTTGATATATCCCTCGGCGAATTTTTCTCTTCTCCTGAGTTTGATGAGCTTGAGCAGGAGATAAGATAAAACTGTATTTATACTTGTATGACAGGAAAAACTGTGGTATGATTAGTTATACCACAGTTTTTTATTCCACCAAACGGAGGTGCGAACATGGAAAATAAGAAAAACGAAAAGAAAAATAAATATTCAAACTGCGAGACCTGCATGTACTACGACTGGGACGACCTTATGGATGACTACGTCTGCGGTCTTTATCTTGACGAGGATGAAATGATCCGCTTTATGCAGCACCCCTATTCCGCCTGCCCCTATTACAAGTTTTACGACGAATACAAAATGGTTCAGAAGCAGAATTGATAAAAAACCAAAGGACGGCAATGCCGTCCTTTTTCAAAAATGTTTTGTATCCTTGTTGTAATTTTTTCTAAAAAGTGGTAAAATAATATGAATACGAAAAAATCAGGAGGCAATATGCTTAAAGATTGCGTTACAAATATTAAAAGCTGTTTTGCCGACGGCGTTCACACTGAGGTCCGCTGTCAGGAAAACAAATCCCGTTCCGTTTCCATCATCTCCGGAAACCTTACGGGCAATGCCAGAAGCGAGGTTTCCGGCACAAGTGCAAGAGTTTACAAAAACGGTGTTTACGGCTTCTCCTCCGTTGCAGAGGTTTCCGAGGAGGCGGCAAGAAACGTTCTTCGCGCTGCTACCGAGAACGCTGTTTTCATGGACACAAGAATAAACAAGGGTAAGAAGATGTTCCCCGCCATCGCTCCTCAGGAGATCTACTGCCCCTCCTTCGACTCCGACCCCGAGCAGAAGGTTTACATCGACTTTGCAAAAGAGGTTGACGCTTACATCGAAAAGAACTGCAAGGGACTTTCCGGCCGCGGACTTTCCATTCGTGTTGACTCTATGGAAAAGTATCTCGTTACAAACGATGCTTCCTGCGGACACACTCTCATCCCCCGCGCATATTTCTATATCCGCATGACAGCAGAGGCAAAGGACGGCACACCCGTTGAGCTTTTCGTTCCCGTTGGCGGATTCGGCACCTTTGACAAGGTGTTCACAACACCCGAAGCTGTATTCTCCAAGTGCGATGAGCTTTATGAAAAGCTTATGGCAAAGCGCGAGGGCGTTTATCCCGAGGCAGGAATCAAGACCTGTATCCTCAGCGGCGAGCTCTCCGGTATGCTTGCTCACGAGGCTGTTGGCCACACTGTTGAGGCTGACCTCGTTCTCGGCGGCAGCGTTGCGGCTCACACTCTGGATAAGCCCGTTGCAAGCGAGCTTGTAACAATGGTAGACTTCGCTCACACCTGTCTCGGCGAGGAGGCTCCCCTTCCCGTTTACGTTGACGATGAGGGCACACCCTGCACAGACCAGGTTCTCATCAAGGACGGTATCCTCACAGGCTATATGAATAACCGCGAAACAGCAGACCGCTTCGGTATGGCTCCCTGCGGAAATGCCCGTGCTTACTCCTTCTCCGACGAGCCCCTTATCAGAATGAGAAACACAGCCATCCTCCCCGGCACATCCACAATTGAAGAGATGATCGCGAGTGTTTCCGACGGCTACTACTTCCTCGACACAAACAACGGTCAGGCAGATACAACAGGCGAGTTCATGTTCGGTACATGCATGGGATACGAGATCAAGAACGGTAAGCTCGGCAGACCTCTTCTTGATACAACTATCTCCGGCGTTGCATTTGAGATGCTCAAGACAGTTGACATGGTTTCCAACACAATGACATGGTCCTCCAGCGGCTACTGCGGCAAGAAGCAGCCTATGCCCGTTGGTATCGGCGGCCCCGCTGTTCGTTGCAAGATCACAATCGGCGGAAGATAAGGGAGGAAAACAGAATGGATAAGCTTTATACACTTACAGAAACCGTTATCGAAAAGCTCAAGGCACAGGGCGCCGACATGGCTTACTGTATTGCCGAAAGCGGCGAAACAAGAGAATTCAACGTTGACGGCGGCGAGTTCTCCCTTTTCAGAACACTTTTTGACAACTCCCTCACCATCACCGCATTCATCGGTGGCAGAAAGGGTACTATCGGACTCAACAGCTTTGACGATGACAAGGTTGATGAGGCTATCAGAAACTGCATCGCTTCCGCAGAGTCTGCAGAGCCCGACCCCGCATGGGCGCTCGCTCCCGACTCCGGCGAAAGATCCTTCAAGAAGGGCGCAGTTGAGCCTGACCTCAACCGTCTCTTCGACAGAAGTGCTGAGCTTGTTGAAACAATCAAGCGCGACTATCCCCTCATCGTTATCGAGCAGATGATCGTTACTCACGAGAGCGCTCACTCCGTATACCGCAACACAAACGGCGCGGTTTACACAAAGGATGCAGGATATTATAACTTTGACCTTATGTTCTCCGCTCACGAGGGCGAGCAGGGCTCCTCATTCTTCTCAAGCGGCGTTATCTGCGCAGACCTTGATAAGCCCGCAATCGAGCTCGGAAGCATCAAGCGCGACCTTGAGGACGTTCAGAAGCAGATCTACACAAAGCCCACAGAGGGCAAGTTCACAGGAACAATGCTTCTCTCCCCCGGATGCCTCGCAGACTTCATGGGCAGCATCGTTGGCAAGTTTGCCTCCGATACAACTATCCTCGAGGGCACAAGCATCTGGAAGGACTCCATCGGCGAGATGGTTGCAGACGAGCGCATCAGCGTTTCCTTTGCTCCTCATGCAGAGGGCATCGTTTGCGGTCAGTCCTTCACAACAGAGGGCTTCATCGCAGAGGACTTCGACTTCATCAAGAACGGTAAGCTTGAAAGCTTCCTCACAAGCCTCTATATCGCAAACAAGACAGGCGTAGAGAGAGCTAAGAATACAGGCGGTAATATGGTTATCGCTGCGGGCGATAAGTCCCTCGATGAGATCATCGCAGGAATTGACCGCGGTATCCTCGTTGGCCGCTTCTCCGGCGGCGACCCCGCTCAGAACGGCGACTTCTCCGGCGTTGCAAAGAACTCCTTCCTTATTGAAAACGGAAAGATCACAGATGCAGCAAGCGAGACTATGATTTCCGGAAATCTTGCAGAAATGCTCAAGAATCTCCGTGCTATCTCCAAGGAAAGAGTTGCAGACGGCTACTCTCTCCTCCCCTACGCCGCATTCGACGGTATCACTGTATCAGGTAAGTAAGGAATTAGCGGAAACTTTTGTGAAAAAAAGTTTCCACACCTTCAAAAAACTTCAAAAATTGGTATAGCTGAACTATACAAGGCAAAAGCGGCAGGGCAACGCCCTGCGGCACCTTTGGTGCCTTGCCCGCAAAAAGCA
>JAZUAR010000024.1:0-14867 GCA_045638055.1 Candidatus Avispirillum sp. | reverse complement strand
CGCCCTTCCACGGGAGAAGGAGGGGTTCGATCCCCCTAGGGGTCACCAAAAAGAAAAAAGACATCCGAAAGGATGTCTTTTTTCTTTTTGGTGACCCGTTTTGAGCGGGGAATCGAAAGGGCGGTCACATGGCGTAGCCGTGACAAAAACAGTCCGGTGGACTGTTTTTAGCCCGTTGTGCTGCACTCGCTTGAAATTTAAATATCAGAAACGACCGTGAGCGCCAAAACTGGTTTTGGCGAAACCTTAAAATTTAATCCGAACCCCGTATTGAACGGGGAATCGAAAGTCCGTGCCCATGTCGGTACGACGGGCAAAAACTCTCCGGTGGAGAGTTTTTAGGACGTTGTGTTGCACTCGCTTGAAATTTAACTATCAGAAACGACCGTGAGCGCCAAAACTAGTTTTGGCGAAACCTTCAAATTTAATCCATCCCCCGATACACAATTTCACCTGATTGTGTATCGGGGGATGCTTGTTTCATTGACAAAATGTTTTTTCCTTGCTAAAATATAGTAAAGAATAAATGGAGGATTTATCAAATGCTTAAAAGAATACTTTCCTCTCTGATCGTTTTGTCTTTGCTTATATCGGCTCTCGGTGTCAGCGCCTTTGCTGAGTCTGAGGAGCGTACTATCGCAGCCGGTGACGTTATTGAGATAGCGACTTATGAAGAAAACCGATTTAAATTCGTCCCCGAGGAGGACGGCTTCTACGAGTTCAGATCCGATGGCGATATCTCAGACCCCTGGGCAACGATCAATAATGAGAACGGTGAATACCTCATCGGAAATGACGACCGCAACGTGGGTGATTATAATTTTTCCGTTTCCTATGAAATGGAAAAGGGTAAGACATATTATCTTATTTGCGACGTCTGGGGTGAGGATCCCGAAACAAATTATACAGTAACATTCAGAAAGGCATCTCTTGCTGATTCTGTTGAGATCGTCCCTATTTACGTAAGCAGCAACATTATCGGTGATTACCAGACGTTCATTTATGAGTGCACTCCCGAGGGTAGCGTTTGTCCCGATGTTGAATGGTCTGTTGAGGACGAAAACGTAGCAAGAGTTGACGGAAGCGATAGTATTGCATGTGCTGTGGTACTCATAGGCGTTGGAAAAACCAACCTTGTTTTAAGCTCAAAGCACGGTCTCAGTGCAAAATATGAGATCGAGTGCGTACTCCCTCCCGAAATTAAGCTTAATGAAAAAGAGTCTGTATCTATTACTGAGGAAAATCGTGTTGCAAGATTCTCCTTTATTCCCGAGGAGTCAGGCGCTTACTATTTCCAGACCTCTGAGCCCTCTTTTATTGAGATATTCGACATGAAGGGAAATATGGTAGCCACAAACCACATATACGGCAGCGGCCCTCAGGCTAGCAGTGTAAAGGCATATTTCGAAAAGGGCGAAACATATATCCTTTCTTCAGGTGTGGATTATGATACAATGAGCACCGAATACACTATTTTCGTTGATAAGTGTATTGCTCCCGAAAGCGTTGATATCACGGGCAACTTTGACTTTACAAATATGTACCCCGGATTTGTATATACTCTCACAGCAGAATTTAGCCCCTATAATGCGTACGGCGATAATTGCAAGTGGACAGTATCCGACGAAAGCCTCGTATCTGTTGAACCTGACGGTGATAAGTGTAACGTTGTTTTCAACGGCTCCGGAAGCGTTGAGGTAACTGTAGAAACAGAAAACGGAATTACAGCAACAGCAGAGCTCAGTTCTGTGGAAATCGAACAGATCAGTCTCAACGAAGAAAAGACTGTGACGATCGAAGATAAGCCGTCGCTTTCTGTTGACCGCTCATTTATATTTATCCCCGAGAAGAGCGGCTACTACTCATTTATGTCCGAGGGCGAGTTTGATACCGTAGGTGAGATATGGTATGATTCCCTTGAATCTCCCTACGCCCACAGCGATGATTATAACGCTATGGTGGGTGATTATAACTTTGCAGTTCAGGCTTACTTTGAGGAAGGTGAAGTATACATTCTTCAGTGCTCAAGCTATGGCGGCATCGGCGAGTATACCGTTGCTATAACTGAAACAAAGGCTGCTGAGGCTGTTTACCTTTCAGGCGAGAGTAATATGTTCGCAGGAGTTGATAGCTTTATCAACGTAACGTATGATTCCAAGGCTTCTCTTTTAGAGGAATATACCGTTTATACCGATTGCGAAGGTGCATATGAGATCTTCAGTGAACAGCATTTCGGCTTTAACGTTCGTTTTGAAGAGGCAGGAACGTATAATGTCTGGATTGAAACTGAAAACGGACTTGTTTCCGAAAAGTTTGAGATTGAGGTGAAGGAAAGAACCTTCACACCTCTGGAAAACAATAAAGAAACAGAGGTTACGGTTTTTGGCGGAGAGTATGTGCTCTTTGAGTTTACTCCCGAGGAAAGCGGAACTTACTGCATTTATTCCGATTGCGAAGCGGGAGACCCCTGGCTCGAGATGGTCAATGAGAATATGGAGAATCTCGGAAATGACGATGACGGCGGATACGACTTGAATTTCAAAATGATCGTTGATATGGAAGCGGGTGAGACCTACAGATTCAAGGTCGGTGCATATCAGTGGGATGACCTTGAAAACGTTTCCTTCTCGCTTGGCGTAACCGATGATACAACTGCCGTCGATATAAGCTTTGTTATAGAGGAAACTGTATATATGGTTGTTGGTGATCGTTTTGACCTGGCCTACAGACTTTTCCCCATATATGCTGTAGATAATATCAGCGAGGTGATAATCGAAAACGAAGAGGTTATCAGTCTTGCAGATGCATACGAGGATTCTTACTCCTTAATTGCGGTGGGGGAGGGAGAAGCAACCTTTACTATCGTAACAGAAGGCGGACTCAGAGCCTCCGTAAAAATCGTCGTATCGGGAGAAGCGTGTGAAGAGCCCTTATACGGTGACCTGGACGAAGACGGCAAGATTACACCTCTTGACTCCAATCTTCTCAAAAAATATATGACAGGAAATAGAGTTGAAATTAACGAAACAAATGCAGATATTAATGGTGATTCCGAAATCAATTCCATTGATTCAAATTACTTGAAGAGAATAATTGTAGGAAGCAATTAAAGAAAAAAGCCCCTCCTTGCCGCGCTCTTGCGGTGGGGAGGGGCTTTTTGGGACAATCCGATCAAATTGTCCAATGGACGCGGTTGACAAGGTGTCAAAAATATGATAGTATTGTTACAGATATTCACGGAGGTGAGCAAAAATGAAACGAACAACTAAGATTCTTTCCGTGCTTTTGGCGGCAGTGCTTTTGATGTCTGTCTTGAATGTAGGCACCCTTGCGGCATCCTATACTCCTATTTCGGTAGGGCAGGTAATAACTGCGTCTGTTGATAAAAACTACGGAAAGCTTGCACTTGAATTTATTCCCGAGGAAAGCGGAGCGTATGCTTTCTATTCAATGGGATATTCCGATACCTGCGGATATATTTTTGATTCAAAAATGAATCTCATTTGCGAAAATGACGATTATACGGATCTTAATTTCTATGCTGTGTGTAATATGACAGCAGGTGAGAAATATTATCTCAGAAGTGAGCTCTATTCCAATGACGGCTACGGAGAATATTCCGTAAGCATAGAAAAGGTGCAGCCTGCAGAGGAGATTTTTATTTTCCACGGCGGCGAAACTACAGGCTACGTTGATAACTTTTTCTATCTCGAGTGTATGTCTGAGCCTGAGGAGGCTTATGCAGGAGAGACGTACTGGGAAAGCGATAACGAGGACGTTGCATATGTAACGTACAGCGAAGGCTCTTATTGTGAGCTTTACCTTGCAGGCGTTGGAACGGCAAATATTTCTGTAACTACATCAGAGGGACTCAGCGATACCGTTGAGATCACCGTTATAGAAATTCCAAAGATAAAGATCGATGATTTTCAGTATCTTACCTTCGGTGTCATCGGCGGCACGAGATATTTTACCTTTACCCCCGAGAGTGACGGAGAGTATGCTTTTTACACAGACGGTGCTCTCATGCCTGCAATTTCAATATACGATAGTGATTATAATTACGTATCTGTAAATGAAAAGTATAAGGATTCCGGAGATATCACTCTTCGCGCAGAGCTTTCAAGCAAGGAGACCTATACTATTGAAATTTCAACTTTCTTGGAATCCCCCGATTTCTGGTTTGGTGTTGTTGAATGTCCCGCACCTGATGGTGTTAAGATATTGAGCACAGATATGAGTGAGGGATCATATAAGGGATACAGAGCATTGACAGTTGAGCTCTATGCAGTATTCACTCCCGATATAGCTCTGACCGAAGCCTGCACTTGGTCAAGCAGTAACGAAGACGTTGCTATGGTGTTTGAGACCAGGGATGGCTGCGAGCTTATGTTTGTCGATGTTGGTACTGCAGAGATCACAGTAACTACCGAAAGCGGACTTTCAGATACTATTATCGTGGAATGTCTTCCAATAGAGGAGATAAAGCTCAATGAAGAGGTTCAGGTAATAAACGCAGTTGAGGGCGTTGTATATAAGTTTGTTCCCGATCATAAGGGTGTTTATGCCTTCGTCTCCGAGGGTGGCGCATATGCCATCGGATTAATTGCGAGTAATATATGGCAGATTTTAGATATCAGCCTTGGACTTGATTCTGATTTTTCCGTACAGGCTGAAATGTTTACGGGAGATGAATGTTACGTGGCTACGGTAGGCACCGGAAATTATACTGTAAAGGTAGTTGAATGTAAAAGGGCAGAATCTGTAAGCCTCTCCAGCGGAACTGATTTTTACGGTTACGTTGGTGAATCACTCTTTGTCGATGCTGTTTTCAATGGCGAGAATGCAATTATAGAGAAAAGCGAGTTCAATATAAACAATATAGATAAATCTGTACTCGATGCCTATATATATGGTGATGGCGGCTGCGAACTTTACTTTGAGAATGCAGGTACAGCCGAAATTACTGTTAAATCAGAATCCGGTCTTACTGCTACCTGCACCTTCCATATTAAGGATATCGAGGCAGAAGAGCTCATTCTTAATGAGGAAAAAACTGTAACGTTAGATAAATACGCTAATAGTTATTTCACTTTTATTCCCGAGGAGGACGGTGTTTATTCCTTTATTTCCACAGGTGATCTTGATACATACGTATCTGTCATGGATTGGGAGCTTTACGAATATGATTATGATGAGGACAGCGGAGTAAACTCCAATTTCTGCCTCCGGCTTGATATGGTGGCAGGAGAGGAATACTTGTTCAAAACCTCCTGCTATGAGCCTTA
This sequence comes from Candidatus Avispirillum sp., assembly GCA_045638055.1. Lineage (GTDB taxonomy): Bacteria > Bacillota > Clostridia > Oscillospirales > CAG-272 > Avispirillum. The sequence continues at coordinate 9,579 of JAZUAR010000024.1, read as the reverse complement.
TGCCGATGGCGATACATATGGGGTGAAAATCATAAAGAGCCCTACGGCTTCGGAAATGATAATTGTTGAAGAGGGAACAGTTGAGGCGGATGTCGGCTCAATAATAACCTTCACTCCCGAATTTTTACCTGCCGGCGCCCTTCGCGAGGAGGTGTATTTCCGTGTCAGCGACAGAAGCGTTATCGAGGTAATGCTTGAGGACGAATACAGCTGCACCGTTATCGTAAACGGTAACGGTGTTGCCACCCTTGAGGCATACACGGACAGCGGTCTTTATTCCGAGGTAACCGTTGTTGCAGGAAAAGCGCTGATGCCGGGAGATGCCAATAATGACGGAGAGGTAAATTCTCTTGATTCTTATCAGGTGAAAAGCTATATTATAGGATTGGTCGATACCATAAACGTGTTGAACGCAGACGTTAATAAGGACGGTCAGATAAACTCTATAGATTCAAATTTCGTCAAGCGTATTATCATAGGCAAGGAATTTTGACGGTAAAAATTTCAGCAATAAAAACAGCTCCTTCGGGAGCTGTTTTTTTATAATCCGTAGACAACGGCAAAATGTTGTGGTATAATACAAGGTAACTTATTTTGTCGATATTTATTGACGGAAAGGTTTTGCAATGTACAAGATAGTTTATAAAAAGGTGCTTAACCCTACGGTTGTGCTTATGGATATCGAGGCGCCCCTCGTTGCAAGAAAGGCAGAGGCAGGACAGTTTATAATCCTGCGCGCCTCAGACGATGGAGAGCGTATTCCTCTCACCGTTGCGGGATACGATAGGGAAGCGGGCACTGTAAGAATAATATTCCAGGTTGTTGGAGCAACAACAAAGATCCTCTCCGAGAAAAATGAGGGAGAATATATTCCCGATTTCGTAGGCCCCCTCGGAAAGCCCACAGAGGTTGAGGGGCTTAAAAAGGTCTGCATCGTAGGCGGCGGTGTTGGATGCGCTATTGCGCTTCCTATTGCCCAGAAGCTTCACAGCATGGGCTGCGAGGTTCATTCCATCATCGGCTTCCGCTCAAAGGACCTTCTTATCCTTGAGGATGAATTTTCTGCTTGCTCCGATAAACTCACTATAATGACAGACGACGGCTCCTACGGTGAAAAGGGCGTTGTAACAGCACCTCTCAAGGCGGCTATTGAAGCAGGGGAGAATTACGATGAGGTCATCACCATCGGCCCCCTCGTTATGATGAAGTTCGTTGTTGCAACAACAAAGCCCTTCGGCGTAAAGACAACAGTTTCAATGAATCCCATAATGATCGACGGCACAGGTATGTGCGGCGGTTGCCGTCTTACCGTCGGAGGCAAAACAAAGTTTGCCTGTGTTGACGGACCCGATTTTGACGGATTCCTTGTTGATTTTGATGAAGCTATGCAGAGAGCCAATATGTACGGCGAGTTTGAGCGCCATGCATATGAAAAGGCCTGCAATCTTTTCAAGGGGGTAGAGGAAAATGGCTGATATGAAAATGCCCCGTAATCCTATGCCCACTCAGGAGCCTCTCGTCCGTGCGAGAAACTTCGAGGAGGTTGCCCTCGGATACAGCGAGGAAACAGCCCTCGCAGAGGCTGTCCGCTGTCTTAACTGCAAAAATATGCCCTGCGTTGAGGGCTGCCCCGTAAATATCCATATCCCCGCCTTTATCGAAAAGGTAAGGGATGGCGATTTTGAGGCGGCATATGAGATCATAACAAAGTCCTCAAGCCTTCCCGCAGTATGCGGAAGAGTTTGCCCCCAGGAAAACCAGTGCGAGAAAAGATGTGTTCGAGGTATCAAGGGCGAGGCAGTTGCCATCGGCCGCCTTGAGAGATTCGTTGCAGACTGGCATAACGAGCACAGCACAGCTACCCCTGCTGTCCCCGAGCAGAACGGACACAAGGTAGCAGTTGTTGGCTCAGGCCCCTCAGGACTCACCTGCGCAGGTGACCTTGCAAAGAGAGGATATAAGGTAACGGTATTTGAAGCGCTCCACCTTGCAGGCGGTGTGCTTGTCTACGGAATTCCCGAATTCCGTCTTCCCAAGGCAATTGTTCAGAAGGAGATCGATACCTTAAAGGCTCTCGGAGTTGAGATCGAAACAAACGTTGTTATCGGTAAGACAATTACAGTAGACGAGCTTTTTGATATGGGCTTTGAGGCTGTGTTTATCGGCAGCGGTGCAGGACTTCCGAACTTTATGGGTATCGAGGGAGAAAGCCTCAAGGGCGTATATTCCGCAAATGAGTTCTTAACCCGCTCAAATCTTATGAAGGCCTATCGCGAGGGAAGCAATACTCCCATTATGAAAGCTAAGAAGGTGGCTGTCGTAGGCGGCGGAAACGTTGCTATGGATGCGGCGCGCACCGCCCTCAGACTAGGAGCCGATAAGGTTTATATCGTGTATCGACGCTCCCTCAACGAGCTTCCCGCCCGTCGCGAGGAGGTTGAGCACGCAATGGAGGAGGGAGTAGAATTCCTTCTTCTCAATAATCCTACGAAGATCCTCGGATATAATAACCCCGATGACCCCCGCGACGTAAGAAACGGAAGCGTCTGCGGTATGGAGTGTATCAGAATGGAGCTTGGCGAGCCTGATGAAAGAGGCAGAAGAGCCCCCGTAGCAGTCCCCGACAGCGAGTTTGTAATGGACGTTGATTGCGTTATCATGTCCATCGGCACCTCGCCCAATCCCCTCATCAAGTCCACAACAGAGGGCCTTGAGGTAAATAGGCGAGGCGGAATCATCGTTGAAGAGCAGACGGGCAAAACCTCAAAGGATGCAGTCTATGCAGGCGGCGACGCCGTAACAGGCGCCGCAACGGTAATCCTCGCCATGGGCGCAGGAAAGACCGCCGCAAAGGCCATCGATGAGTTTATTCAGAATAAATAAGAAAAAAGCAGTTGCCACGGCAACTGCTTTTTGACTTTTAATGATTAAAAAGACTATTCTACGAAGCGTAGGTTTACTTTTTTTATATAATGTTTTATAATTAATCATCAAACGAGAAAGGTCAAAGACTATGGATTCGAAAAAAACGGGCGATTTTATATCAAAGCTCAGAAAAGAAAAGAATATGACTCAAAAAGAGCTTGCTGAGAGGATTAACGTTTCCGATAAGACTATATCAAAATGGGAAACAGGAAAGGGACTTCCAGATGTAGATTCCTTACTTGTTCTCAGTCGAGAATTTTCAGTTTCCATAAACGAGCTGCTGGGTGGCGAAAGAATTGAAACCCTGCAAAAGGCGCAGGCGGTGGAGAAGGATATTGCTGAGAACTATATAAAAACAAATCAGAGAAAGAACAGCCTGAAAGTTTCGGTAACAGTTCTTTCTGTAATTCTTTCTGTATTGGTGATTTTGCTTTGTGTAATTGGGAAAAACTTCTCTTCAAACCTTTATGAAGAAATAATGGGTTCTCCAAATTGCGTAATTGCCTCAGACTATTCTTCTATAATGATGATGGGAGAAAAATACGTGCCGCTAATTTTGCAAGACAGAGTAGTTTGCGAGATTTCGGAAGTTCTCATAAACGAAGCACAGGTTGAGGGCGTACTCTTTATAGGAAAGCTTTTGTTTGGTGAAAGTATTTATTCTGTGGAGATGTGTCCGAATAATGAGATCGTTTACCTTCAAAGCGAGGATGATTTTTATGCTACCGATTATTATTGTCTGGAAAGTAAATTTGAGGAATATCTGAAAATCGCAGAAGAAACTCCTTATGATATGTGGGTAGCGGTTATAGAAACAAGACATGATAACAGATATGATCTTGAATTGAGTGAAAGTATCGCCAATATGCTTTCCAGTAAGGATTATACTGCGGGAACCGGAGTCGATTGTTCTTGGTCAAGAGGTGATGGAGACGAGGGTATTTGGATTTATAAGGTGCAAAGCGAAGGTCCGTTCAGAATAGAGGCAGGAGAGCTTATAAGAAAAGACGGTGAATATTATTGGGTTGATTATGACGATTTGAATAAAGCCGAAGAAGGTCAGTGGTTAAGTTGCTATGATGTTGAAGCATATTCCATCGGTGAAGAATACGATGCAGAACTTGATAAATTATTTTCTTATATGTTTAAGTAAAGAAATTACATAAAAAAGGCTGTCGCACCGCGACAGCTTTTTTAAAACCACTGAAAAGTCAAATCAGAGTTTGAAGGGAAAAACGGAATTGGTGTAGCGAATGCTGCACGAAACAAAAGCCTCCACCTCTCAGACGTTTACGGCTGTGAGGGGGAGGTGGCATCGGTGCAGTATGAACGTAGGATTTTTGATTTATTAGGCACCGATGACGGAAGGGGTGTCTTATCTGCACGAGAACTATCAAAAAAGTATAGTTAAACTATCATTTAGCAGGGCACAAAATAATAAAGTTTGGTTCTCGTGCTGATGTGCAACCCTTCCACCGCAAGCGGTCCCCCTCCCCTTCACAGCGAGCTGAGAAGGGGAGGCAGTGATTCTGAGATTTTCGTCGTTCTTTCAAACTCCGATTTATCGATGTTTGTTATTTCGTCAGCTCATCAAGTGTACCGAAGCGGAATCCCATGGATTTCCACTCTTTTATAAGATCATCAAGTATCTCTGCGTTGGTGGCTGAGGTGGGGTGGAGAAGTATCACCTCTCCGTTATGGGTGCCTGAAATGACCTTCTCGATTGCCGCCTCGGGAGAGACTTGCGCGTTATTGTCCCAATCCGCGTATGCAAAGCTCCAGAAGACCGTTTTATATCCGTTTTCAGCCGCAATCCTCAGATTGTTTTCCGAAAAGCGTCCCTCGGGCGGTCTGTAATAGGGGGCAAGAGTGATACCTGCCTCCTCGCAAACGTCCTCCAGCGCCCAGAGCTCCTGCATAAATTCCTCCTTGGAGGTCTTTGTTGTCATGTCGGGATGGGTTGCCGTATGATTGCATACGAGATGCCCCTCGTCATTCATCCGCTTTACAAGGGCAGTATTGCGCTTTACAAGATTCTCAAGAACGAAGAATGCACCGGGCACCTTTTCAGATTTCAGAACGTCAAGAATCTTTTCAACGTTTCCGTTTTCATACCCCGCATCAAAGGTGAGATATATAACCTTGTCCTCTGCCTTAAAATCGGAGTTTTTCTTGTCGATATAATATGCCTCGAGCCCCTCCTTTTCAATGAAGGAGAGCAGGGAATCAAGAGGCGGCTGAGAGTTGTCCCCAGTCTTTTTGCAGTACCAGTTGTATGGTGCTTCGGCTGAGTGGGTAGGTGGATCCTGCGCTGTATATGCATTTGATAAAACACATAAAGCTATGGTCAATAAGGTTATTGTTAATACAGATAAAATTCGTTTCATTGTTCCTCCTATAAGTGCTATAGTATTATTTTGTTTTGCAGCATGTTTTTTATATGAGTTAAATTATGTAAAAGGTTGTGCTTTCAGCGAATTTAATGTATAATTAAAAAAAGAGCCTGTAGGAGGTGCGTTATGAAAAAATTCATATCTGTATTTTTGGTTTTAACTATAATATTTTCAGCAATTCCCGTTTGCGGTGCAATTGACGTGAGTACAAAGGGTGAGGTATTAGGCCTTAGTGAGGACGTGTATTATACGGATCTTTTTTCTGTATACAGCGGTTATATGAGCAAAAATATGTTGCTTGATACGATGAATACGGAAACGCAGGGCGTTCTCATTGATACGTATAATACCTTTAAAAACAGTGATGAGTACGATAATATGCTCGTAGCAACTGCCTTTGAAAAAACCGGTATTGCGGATGTGATCAAGCTCCTTGGTGATGGCTTCGGAATCAGCAATTTTACGTACAACGAGGCTCTTGACGAAGCTAATGAGCGATTTTTGAATTATATGTTTGGCAGTCAGGCTGCAATGGATACCTTTGGCGCAGAAGCAAGATATTACGAGTACTTTAAAGAGATTTGCGTGCTTATTTCTAACGTTGTAGAGAAGCATGAGTTCATAACCATTAAGGAGTTTGAGGCTCTTGAGCTTGTTGAACTGATTGGATATACCGAGGACGGCCTTGATGTGACCGGTACCAAGTATCTGGACGAAACAGTGATTAGAGAAGTATATAAGTACACTGTTGGAAATCTTGACGATATTGAGAAAATCTTTGAAGTCGGTACACAGGGAATCGTTATGCTGAAGGCGATTTATCTTGCTTGTATAACTGAAATGATACGAGCAGATATTATTGATGACCTTCTTGAATCCGCAACTCCCGGAACAGCTCTTTATGACGGTATGAAAAGACTTAAGGCGCAGATGGGTGATGACATCACTCAATCCATAATCAAATATTATTTTGAGAACGGTCTTTTGAAAAAGCTGTTAAATGCGGCAGAGAATTGGGCTATAGACCAGCTTCCCGGTGCTGTCAGTGGTACCTATAACGTTATAACACTTACGTTGAAGGTGGTATCTCTCATAGTGTTTGACCTTATTCTTGATACTCCCAAGTTCAGTGAGGTAACGTCATTTATTATTCTTGGCAGATATGCAAACGACCTGTATACGAGCATAAGAAAAATGGAAAACGGTTTCCCAAATACGTGTCTTCAGCCAAACACCATAACCCGATATGAAAATCTTTGGTGTATTTATATGGCTGTAAATAAAGCGGCTTGGTATTTAGGTAAGAACATTGCCAGGGACGAGGTTCTTGAAAAACTGAATTTTACATATGAGATATATTTTGCAGGAGACCATAATCTTTATTCGGCGCATATTAACTATATAATCGAAGAAATCGAAAAGCTGCCTGTAAAGGAAAGAACAATAACCTCTGTTGACTGTTATAAGTATGTTTACAATACGGTAGAATACCAGAAGTTCGGAAATTCGACCGATAAAATTGAAAAGGATACCATATACGGAGTCAATAATATGCTGTACGGCAATATGGTCGTAAGCCAAAGGCAGATGATTCCCAGTAATGGAGACAGGTCTGTGCTTGACGGTATAAAAGGTATATGGGGAAATCTTTCAATAAACGGACATACGTTGTACGTGCCTAAGGGGACCGAGCTTGTTGTTGGAGGAAACGTTCTGCTGACAGGCTATTGGAACGCAGGCTCCTACTATGAGGGTGTGTTGTCCATAAATGGTAGGGCTACTGTGCTTGGAGATGTTTATACAGACGTTGCATATACCATGTATGACTTTTATATGTCCGATGAAGGTGAGCTCTGGCTTTACGGAGATTTTAATGCAGGAACCTTTATACACAATTACGGAACCATATACTGTGTAGGCGAAGAGCAGCAGGGAATCGGTGGAGAGATCTGCAACCTTGTTGTTTATAATCCCGAGGGTATCAAGGGAGATATAAGCCTTAACGGACGTTTTGATCTTTGCGGCAATCCCTTTGAAGGTATTGTCTATCTCTATGAGGGCGGCAGCTTTGCAGACGGATCAAACTACAAGGATGTCCGTATACAGTGTACCAAATATACAATGCGAAGTAATATTCCTGCCGACAGCGTAACGGCTTACGGCACCGAGATCATGATCTCAAAGGGAGAGTCCTACGTCATCGGCGGAGATCTTTATCTTGGAGGATATGTCAGCGGAACGAGCACCTATAAGGGTGTTCTTAATATTTACGGCGAGCTTACAATAAACGGAGATATCAGCAGAAACGCTGAGGGTAACAACTATTATGAGGTCAGAATGTCGGATAAGGATTCCTTACTTCGCCTGAAGGGAGATCAGAATATCGGTATTTCAACCACAGGCTACGGTTTGGTTGTATTTTCCGGTGATAAGCAGCAAAAGATAAGCGGCAATCACAATGATATCCTCGTGCTGAATGAAGAGGGTGTAGCTGGAGATATTTCTCTCTACGGATATTTTGCCCTTACGGGAAAGCCTCACGAGGGAACAGTTATGCTTCGTAACGGAGGCGCCTTTGACGATTCAAGATTTGATCGCGTCAGCGTGGAAAATAATAACTGCACCTTGAAAAGCAATATAAATGCAAAAACACTTGAAATATACAGAGCCACTCTTACAGTTCCCGCAGGAGAGTCTTATACGATCGGTGGAGATATAATTCTCGGCGGATATATGTACGGCTTCAATACCTACTACGGTATTCTTGACGTAAAGGGAGATCTTTCCGTTAAGGGAGATATTTCCAATATGGAAGGAAACAATTATTATAAGATAAACTTTTATAATGGTTCTGTTATCCGCTTCAGCGGAAGCGATGAGCAGCGTATAAAGCCTTTTATCAGCGGATATACTGTGATTCTTGAAAATGAATCCGATGAGGGCGTAATATTTGAGAGCGGCTTCAGCGCAAATACGCTTTTCGATCATAACAGAAACAATTACGTTATTAACGGCACAGGCATATTTACAGACTACGATAAAGACGGCATTAGCGACAGCGAGGATATGGTGCCCGAGGCTGTGAAGGGTGACGTGGACTGCGACGGCTCCATGAATGCCCTCGACTCCTTCATTATGTCCAGGATGTTGGTCGGACGTGAAAATAATATGAGCTTTGAATCAAAGTATAATGCCGATTTCAATGATGACGGAGCGGTAAACAGCATTGATTCCCTTGGCATAAAAAGAAAGATTGTTGGCGCATAAATATGCAATAATATTCATATATAGTGAATATTTATAAATAAATATTTTAAATTTATTTAATGTGCATATTGATTTTTTCGGGGACTGTGATTATAATATCTATTGTTGTGAATCTGACCCCCACAGGGGGCTAACAATAGATCGAAAAAAGAAAGTCAGGTCAGAAAAATGAAAGCAAAAAAAGACATTAAGAAAATAGTTCTTGCATACTCCGGCGGTCTCGATACATCCATCATGATCGCATGGCTTAAGGATAACTATCCCGGATGCGAGGTTATCGCAGTTTGCGGTGACGTAGGTCAGGGTAAGGAAACAGAGGGTCTCGAGGAAAAGGCTCTTAAGACAGGCGCTTCCAAGCTCTACATCGAGGACCTCAAGGAAGTATTTATTCAGGATTACGTATATCCCACACTCAAGGCTGGCGCAAAGTACGAGAATACATACCTTCTCGGTACAGCATTTGCCCGTCCCATCATCGCTAAGCGTATCGTAGAGATCGCAAAGGGTGAGGGCGCTGATGCAATCGCTCACGGATGCACAGGTAAGGGTAACGACCAGGTTCGTTTCGAGCTTACAATCAAGGCTCTCGCTCCTGAAATGGCAATCATCGCTCCCTGGAGAACATGGGAGCTCACATCCCGTGACAAGGAGATCGACTACGCTATCTGCAAGGGCATCGATATCCCCGTAACACGTGAGACAAACTACTCCAAGGATAAGAACCTCTGGCACCTTTCCCACGAGGGTCTCGATCTTGAGGATCCTGCAAACGAGCCCAAGTACGATGAGATCCTTGAGCTTGGCGTAACACCCGAGAAGGCTCCCGACGTTCCTACATACATCACTATCCACTTCGAGAAGGGTGTTCCCACAGCTATCGACGGTGTTGAGATGAACGGCGTTGAGATGGTTACTAAGCTTAACGAGCTTGGCGGTGCTAACGGTATCGGTATCATCGACATCGTTGAGAACAGACTTGTTGGTATGAAGAGCC
>JAZUAR010000023.1:0-4094 GCA_045638055.1 Candidatus Avispirillum sp. | reverse complement strand
ACATAGGATAGATGCACCACTTGCTGCCTGTCTGATGATGCTTTACGTGCTTGATTCTATAGATAGCAGGGTCACGCATATTGAGGTTGGGGCTTGCCATATCGATCTTTGCACGGAGAGTGTGTGTTCCGTCAGCAAACTCGCCATTCTTCATTCTCTCGAAGAGATCGAGGTTTTCCTCAACGGAGCGGTCACGGTAGGGGCTGTTCTTACCGGGCTCTGTGAGTGTGCCGCGGTACTCACGCATCTCGTCCTTATCAAGGTCGCAAACGTATGCCTTGCCCTTCTTGATGAGGTCTACTGCAAGCTCATAGCACTTATCGAAGTAAGAGGAGCCGTAGAGGCACTTATCCCACTCGTAGCCGAGCCACTTGATATCCTCCTGGATAGCATCGACGAACTCAACGTCCTCCTTAGTGGGGTTTGTGTCGTCGAAGCGGAGGTTACACTTACCGCCGTACTTTACGGCTGTGGAAAAGTCGATGAAGAGAGCCTTGGCGTGGCCAATGTGGAGATATCCGTTAGGCTCGGGGGGAAAACGGGTCTGGATCTTGCCCTGCTCGTGCTTACCGAGGGCTATTTCATCGTCTATAATATCGTGAATAAAATTGCTTGCCATAATTAGCCTCCAATTACTGCATTGATTCTTGCGAGGACTCTATCCTTACCGAGGATGTTCATGATCTCGTAAAGGTCGGGAGAGTTCATCTTACCTGTTACTGCAACTCTGAGGAACATGCTTACGTCTGCGATGCTGCCCTTATACTTCTCAGGCTCTGCCTTATATGCCTTCATATCGGAGCAGAAGCCAAGGCTGTCTGCAATTGCCTTGAGGTTATCAAACCATACCTGCTGCTCTGCTGCGCTGTCATAGGACTCGCAGAATGCTGTGAGAACTGCGTTGATATCCTCTTTTGCAAAGGTTTCGGGATACTGATCTACGATCTCATAGATGCTGTCGTAGATGAAGCCCATATAGTTCTTTGCATCTGCCCAAACTGTGAGGTCCTTACGGGGCTTCTTGCCGCCGCGGCCGATAGCGAATGCCTTGATTGCGCTATCCTTATCGGACTTGAGAGCCTCTGCAAAGCTGGGATCAAACTCCTCTGCCCAGTCGAGAACGCCGTCGTAAACCTTCTCAGCTGTCATTCTGGAAACTACGTTCTTTGATACGTCGCAAAGCTTTGCATAGTCAAAGAGGCTTCCTGCGGGGTTCATCTTTTTATGGGAGAACTTGAAATCGTCAACGGGAGCATCGGGGTTAGCACGTCTCCACTCCTCGAAATTGGAGTTAAGAACTGTCATGATATACTCATAAACAGACTCTATGGGGAAGCCCTCGCTTCTGTAGTATGTGAGAGCAAGCTCAGTGTCCTTTCTCTTTGAAAGCTTACGCTTTGACTCGCCGTCCATCTTCATAAGAGGTCCGATATGGAGATACTTGGGAGCACGCCAGCCGAGAGCACGGAAGAGCTGGAGGTGGAAAGGAAGAGTTGAGAGCCACTCGTCGCCACGAACAACGTGAGTTGTTCTCATGAAGTGATCGTCAACTGCGTGTGCGAAGTGGTATGTGGGGATTCCGTCGGATTTCAACAGAACGTGGTCAATATCGTTCTCTGTTACCTCGAGGTTACCCTTGATAAGGTCTGTATGCTTGATCTTATTTTCAATGCTTCCTGTGGAGCGGAAACGGAGTACCCAGGGCTTACCCGCATCAAGTGCTGCCTTGATATCCTCGATGCTTCTGTCGCGCCAGATAGCCCACTTGCCGAAATAGCCGAAGTTTGCCTTCTCTGCTTCCTGCTTATTATGGATATCTGTAAGCTCCTCCTCTGTGCAGAAGCAGGGGTATGCCTGTCCCTCTTCGAGAAGCTTCTTTGCAAATACGTGGTAAATATCCTTACGCTGTCTCTGGCGGTAGGGGCCGTAGTTGCCGCTGTCGCCGTCTACTGTTGCACCCTCGTCAAAGTTGGTGCCGTAGTGGGAAAGAGACTCGATAAGTGTTTCAACAGCGCCTGCAACCTCGCCCTTTGCGTCTGTATCCTCGACTCTGAGGTAGAGAATACCGCCGGACTGATGGCACATTCTCTCACTTGTGAGACCCTGAACAAGGTTTCCAAGGTGAACAAAGCCTGTGGGGCTGCGTGCCATACGGGAAATTACCGCACCCTCGGGGAGTCCCTCACGAGGTGGGAACATCTTTTCGCAATCCTCCTCTGTCATTGTGACATTGGGGAAAAGGAGAGCTGAAAGCTCTTTATAATCTATCATAAGTTACCTCCATAAAGATATGGGTTAAATTTTATTTGCTTTGAAATTGTGGAAACAGAGCCGTGACCGGGGTAGATATTATAGTCACCATCAAGGGCGATGAGCTTGCGAAGGCTTTCCTCAAGCTTGGCCTGATTTCCGCCCACAAGGTCTGTTCTTCCGATACTGCGATCGAAAAGAGTGTCGCCTGTATATATGTTATCTCCAACGAAGAAGCACACACTTCCCTCAGTATGACCGGGGGTGGATACGACCTTGATCTCGTTTTTACCAAGAGTGAGAACGTCTCCGTCATGGAGAATGATCTCAGCAGGGCGCATTATCAGGTCCTCGCGGAAAAAGTATTTGTATGCGTTTTTATCGGTTGTGAGAAAATCCGCATCCGCCTCATGAATTGCAAGAGGAGCGCCGGATATATCTCTTATCTCATCCGCACCTGTGATATGGTCGAAATGACCGTGGGTGAGGAGTATATACTTTAAGTTTTCCTTTTTCAATCCTCTTTTTTCAAGGAAATCGGAAAAAGCCTCTCCTGTGGGAGAAGGATCGATCAGCGCAAATTCTGAGCTTTCCTCATCAATGAGCACCCAGCAGTTTGCACCGTAGCCCTCTGCCTGAATTCTTACTGTTTTCATTTTACCTCTTATCAGAACATATATATTCAGTATATTTTATCACAGTTTTTTTCAATAGTCTATATATTTGGGAGAGATTTTTTGATTTTTTTGGTTTATTCAAGCTCAGGTTTATAGGTGATTTGAGGTTGACCGAGGACGCACCAAACAAAAGCCTCCACATCTCAGCTTGCTGTGAGGGGGAGGTGGCATCGGTGCAGGGAGAACTTTGAATTTTTGATTTCGTAGGCACCGATGACGGAAGGGGTGCCACATCTGCACGAGAACTGTCTATCAAATAAAATTAAGCGGTATTTGGTATATCAAACAATACTATTTAGCTATCATTTAACATAAAACATATGCAGTTCGTTCGGTTCTCTTGCTGATGTGGCAACCCTTCCACCGCCCCGATATAGGCAGCTATAACCGTTCTTGTATCTACGCGGCGGTCCCCCTCCCCTTCACACCTCCTTCGTCGGTGAGAAGTGGAGGCACAATGTATAAACTTTCACCGAACAAATTTCAACATCAAACTATTTGACAAACTGAAATTATGGATGTTTTTAATAACAAAAAGCTGTCACACTAAAAGTGCGACAGCTTTTTGTTATATTCTCTCGATTTTGCCCTCGAAAAGAGCTTCAAATTCTTCAAGCGTACCTTGTGTCAGCAAAGATTTCTGGCAAATAAATTTCTCACTTGCCTTGCCAAAAGGATAAACGAGCTCATAAAACTCACCATGATCTCGAAGGGCAATCTCATCTCCTATGAGTTTGCTTTCTACATACTTTTCTGCAATACAAGTAATGCTTTCAGAGTCTGTATAAATTCTTTGGGGCAATATCCCAAGCTTGTTTTTCTTAGTCATCGGAATGTAAGTAAGCAAAGGAATTCCAACAAATCCAACAGCACAAAAAATCAAAGCAGGCCAGTAGCCATGCTTTATGCCTAAAAATGCAATCGGCAAAAGCACCAACACCTCACTGACAAGAAAAATCTTTATAACGATCTTTCTTGACAATGCAAAAAAATATTTTTCCGCAGCGCCAGAAATATATCCTTTGAATTCAATCATAATAAACTCCTTTCAAACACTTTATATACTATATAAATTATACTGCAGTATTTTTGATATGTCAACCTTCTGTTAAAGGCTCTCTAACGGGTAAAAAGTCAATAAAAAAAGCACCCGAAGGTGCTTTTTTT
>JAZUAR010000022.1:0-8462 GCA_045638055.1 Candidatus Avispirillum sp. | reverse complement strand
GGATTATCCGACGGAAGTGCCGCGATAGTAGGGCTAAGAAGCACCTCTGAAAGACCTGCTGACACGGAAAAAATCACGGTACCCGCTACAAATCCGAGATATGCCATATCGGGAAAGAATGTCGGCACAAGGGCATAGACGAAAAGTCCGACAGATGTAATAAGCGGCATTACTCTTACAATCTTTTTGACATTGAAAAACTTTGAGAAAAATGTAAAAATAACTATTGACAATTTGAAACCATTGTGTTATAATACACCTTGCCTCTCGAACGGCAGGACGGCGATGTACCCTTAGCTCAGCCGGATAGAGCAACTGCCTTCTAAGCAGTAGGTCGAGGGTTCGAATCCCCCAGGGTACGCCATTGAAAAACTCGAATGTCGGAGCGTTAAACGGATTATAGATTACCGTAAACACTCCAACATTCTTGATATAAATTTAATAATAACACATGGTGGGCGTAGCTCAGTTGGTTAGAGCGTCAGGTTGTGGCCCTGAAGGCCGTGGGTTCGACTCCCATCGCTCACCCCAGAAAAGAAAACCTCTGTCTTATGACAGAGGTTTTTCTTTTCAACTAAGTGTGCCTTTCGGCACGATAAGCACACCTTTGGTGCGTGAAGTGATGCTTTGCATCGTGAAGTGCCTGCGGGCGTGGGTGGCACACTTAACTTCACTTTGTGCAAAGCACAATACTTCACAGCGGCATCGCCGATGCTTCACTTGGCGTAGCCAAACTTCACGAAATGTTGCTTTTTCTTGGAATTATGTTATAATATACTTGTTTAGGAGGTGCTGGTATGTCTGAAAGTAAATTAAGAATGCAATCTATGGATTTTGCAGTTTCAATCATTAATCTTGTTAAATCTCTTAAAGAAAAACGAGAATCTATTATTTCAAACCAGATTGGCAGAAGCGGCACATCCATTGGTGCAAACATCCGGGAAGCGCAGTATGCTCACGGTAAAGCGGACTTTATTGCAAAACTCCAAATCGCCCTAAAAGAAGCAAATGAAACGGGTTATTGGTTAGAACTGCTTTACAAAACCAATTACATCACAGAAACAGAATATAAGGCTCTCGATTCTGCCTGTGCAGGTATCCGTGTTATGCTCATCTCCTCCATCAACACTGCAAAAGAGAATAAACAATGAATAATTAAATAAAAAAGCTGTTGCAATCTGCAACAGCTTTTTTTTACGGCTTGCAAACAGAGCAGGGAGTATATCCGTCAGCATCTGCGGCAGCCTTTGACATTTCTATCTTACTCTTTTTCAGGTGATGACATCCTGCCTTGTGGTACTTCGTTCCCGATTCCGTAACGTACACCACGTCAGAGTTATTATCGGATGCCACAATGCTTTCGGATACAGCGTCAGTCACTTCTATCTTTTTCGATTCTTCCTTTACACCCTCGATATTCAAAAAATCAAATTTTGAATTTGTTGTTTCATCAGCGCTCTCTGCAGGTATAACCTGAATTGAGGGCTCGCTCTGGCAAGCGGCAAGGCAACTCATAAGGACTACTGCCAGAATCAACGAAAAAAGCTTTTTCATAATAATCTCCGTTTCACAGCAAGTGCGGCAAATAAGTGCTGAATTTATTATAAATAAATTATTTTGTAAGGTCAAGTGATAAATAAAAGATCAATAAATTTCAGATTTTCCTGTTACTTTTTTAGCAAAGGGGCATAATAAGCCTATATCAGCAAATTTGACTGATATAACGCCCGTGCTTTTGGGCGTTTGCAGTTCAGATATAGGAAAGAATGGTGATTTTTATGAAAAAGTATATTGCTTTGTTTCTTGCGCTGCTTGCGGTGATGGCCTCCTTCACAGGCTGTTCAAGAAGGAGTAACGGTGAAAATGGTGACATAAAAAAGGTTACCCTGACCGTATGGGCGCCTCAGGAGGACCAGGCTGACGAAAACAGCTGGCTCCCTGTAATGTGTGATACCTTCAACGATGCTCATCCCGAATGGGATATAACATTTAAATACGGTGTTTGCTCCGAGGGTGATGCGGGAAAAAACGTTTCCGCCGACCCCTCGGGCGCGGCTGACGTATATTTCTTTGCAAACGACCAGCTTGGATCCCTGCTTCAGGCAAATGCGATCTCCCGTCTTGGCGGCAGCGCCCTTGAGGAGATCAAGAAATCAAATTCCGAAAATATGGTAGCCTCCGTAACTGCACCCGATGGCGGAGTTTACGGTGTGCCCTTTTCGGGAAACACATGGTTTATGTTCTACAATAAAAGCATTTTTACAGAGGAAGATATAAAGAGCCTTGATGCAATGCTCCAAAAGGGCAAGGTGGCAATTCCTCTGACAAACTCCTGGTATACAGGCGCATTCTATCTTGCAAACGGAGGCACCCTTTTCGGTGATGACGGAAGAGACGCTGCAAAGGGTATCGATTTCGGCGGCAAGGAGGGCGTTGAAGCAACGGAGTACCTCGTGTCCATTGTTAATAACAAAAACTTTGTTAACGATACTGAGGGCGCGGGCCTCAGCGGACTTCTTGACGGCACGGTTGGCGCTATTTTCTCAGGTAGCTGGGATGCAAAGAAGATAGCAGATGCCCTCGGTGAGGATTGCGGCGCAGCCCCCTTGCCTACTGCAAGGATAGGCGGAAGCGAAAAGCAGCTTCTTTCCTTCGCGGGCTCAAAGGCCATCGGCGTAAACCCCTCCTGCGAGGACCCTGAGGTTGCAGTTGCCCTTGCGTCCTTCCTCGGAAGCCACGAGGCGCAAAAGGAGCATTACAGAATGAGAAATATCATCCCCTCCGATACAAAGCTTCTTGAAAGCGATGATCTGAAGCTTGATATTTTTGCTCAGGCGCAGAATGAAACCATCAATAATACCTCTATCGTTCAGCCCTCCATTCCCGAAATGACGGCATATTGGGTGCCTGTTGAAAATATGGGAAAGGCTATCGTGAACGGCGAGGTGACGATGGCAAACGCAAAAGAAAAGACAGAGGCCTTCAACGAGTCGCTGAAGGCAGGAAAATAAAAAAAGAAAGCCCGGGAAAGGTATGGCTTCAAAATGTCAAAAAATGAAAAAAACATTCCTTTGCGGACCCTGCCCGCCGCAAAGGAGCCTTACGGCTTGGCACTAGCTCTGAGGCATGGAGGCATAATAACTTTTGCCTCCTGCTTTGTTATGGGGCTTTCCAATCTTCTGTCCGGGCAGGTCATAAAGGGGCTGCTCTTTTTACTCATTGAGATCGCATTTCTCATATTCTTTTTTTCTCCCGAGGGAGGTCTTTCGCAGATATTGAAGCTGCCCTCCCTTGGAGAAAGGGAGCAGGGAGAGGTGTGGAATGAGGAGCTGGGCATTTTTGAATATACGGAGGGCGACCGATCACAGCTTATCCTTCTCTACGGAATTTTTGCCCTTTTCATTTGCGCGCTTTTTCTTCTTTTGTGGAGAGCCTCGGTGATCTCAGGCTATAAGGCGAGAAGAGAAAGGGCAGAGGGGATAGAGCCTTCTGGCTTTTTTGAAGATATAAAAAGCCTTTTTGATGAAAAGATCCATGGGCTTCTCATGTTTTTGCCCACCGCTTTTCTGACCGTTTTCACAGTTCTGCCCCTTGTATACATGATGAGCATGGCATTTACCGACTTTTCCCGCGAGGGGGATAAGCTCGTTCTCTTTGATTGGGTAGGCTTTGATAATTTCCTGTCCGTGTTCAATTCAACCTCAACCATGGGTAAGCAGTTCTGGTCAGTTCTCGGGTGGACCATAGTCTGGGCGATCTTTGCTACATTTCTGAACTTTATTTTCGGAACCTTACTTGCAATGATAATAAACCGCCCCTCCATCCGCCTGAAGGGTCTGTGGCGAACGGTTCTTGCAACTACAATTGCTGTGCCTCAGTTCGTATCTCTTCTTGTTATGAGATCGATGCTTCAGCCTCAGGGCATCATAAACCGCCTTCTTGTTAACGGCGGTATCGTTTCCTCGGCATTGCCATTTCTTACAGACGTGACAAGCGCAAGAGCTCTTGTCATTATTGTGAATCTGTGGATAGGAATACCTTATACTATCCTGCAGGTGACGGGCGTTCTCAATAATATCCCAAAGGAGCAGTACGATGCGGCAAAGGTGGACGGAGCAAATACGGTAAAGACCTTCATGAACGTGACCCTGCCTTATATGATGTTTGTGCTGACCCCATATCTTATAACTCAGTTTACGGGAAATATCAATAATTTCAACGTGATATACCTTCTCACCCGAGGCGAGCCTATGTCTGTGGGAAACAGCGCCGGTGGCACCGATCTTCTCATAACGTGGCTTTATAAGCTTTCGGTGGATCAGCAAAAGTATAATCTTGCCGCCGTTATCGGAATACTCACCTTTATCGTTCTTTCCGTTGTGGCGCTCATCACCTATAACAATTCAAAATCCTATAAAAACGAGGAGGGATTCAAGTGAGAAAAAAGCGGATTCTTACGGATATCATTATATATACCTTCCTCGCTGTTCTTTGCATAATCTGGCTTTTGCCCTTTTTCTGGCTCATTATGCAAAGCTTTCGGGCAGAGCCGGGACAGTTTATCGAAACGTTTTTGCCAAAAAACTATACCCTTGATAACTATACACGGCTTTTTACCGAAACTAAAGTTATTAATTTCGGCAGAATGTTTCTCAATACCTTCGTTATTGCCGTATGCACCTGTATTCTCAGCACCTTTTTTGTGCTCAGCGTATCATATTGCACGAGCCGACTTAAATTTCCCTTCAGAAAGCCGTATATGAATACGGCGCTCATCCTCAATCTTTTTCCGGGATTTATGTCCATGATAGCCGTATACTTCATACTGAAGGCCCTCGGACTTACCGAGGGGGATATGATACCTATTGCCCTTATAATCGTGTTTTCCGCAGGAAGCGGCACTCAGTTTTACGTTATGAAGGGATATATGGATACGATCCCCCGTGCCCTTGACGAGGCGGCGGCCATTGACGGATGCACAAGGTGGCAGATTTTTACAAAAATAACCTTGCCCCTGTGCAAGCCCATGATAGTGTATCAGGTGGTAACGTCCTTCATGGCACCCTTTGTGGACTTCATTTTCGCAAAGATAATAGTCCGTGCGGAATCGAAATACTATACTGTGTCCATCGGTCTTTGGAGTATGCTTGAGAGGGAATACGTGTGGGATTGGTATACCCGCTTTTGCGCGGGGGCGGTGCTTGTCTCTCTTCCCGTTGCAATACTCTTTATGATAACGCAGAAGTATTACAGAGAAGCGATGTCAGGCTCTGTGAAGGGATAATATATGGATGCACTTATATTGAAAAAGCCGAAAGGGCTGTCAAAGCGATTTTTCACAGCACTTTCTCTTGTTCTTATATTACTTGGAGCAGTGGGAAGAGCGCTGTTTGAAAATAAGCTTTCTGATAACACTTCCTCTCCCGATTTTTTAGTCTATGGCGCAGTAGCACTTTTTTTGCAGGCTCTCGCCCTGTCATCGCTCCCGATCCTTTTGTTTTTGCTTTCCGAGGAGATTGACAGGATAAAAAATAAGGGCAGGGCAGCAGCATTCTTTTTTATTCTTACTCTCGCCGCGGAGATACCGTATAACATTATAGTAGGGGAGAAAATCATTTGTGCGTCTACAAGAAGTCCCGCCGCATCCCTTTTTCTTTGCTATATTATTGCCTGCCTTTGGAAGAGGGAAAAGAGGTTTAAGGTGCCTCTGAATATAGCCATAGCACTTAGCGCCCTGTTTTGGTCGGCAATTCTTTCAATAGACGAGGGAATCCCCTGCATCCTTATTTTTACAGCCTTCTTTTGGCTCAGAAAAAAGGGAACGCTTCGACTATTTTGCACGTCTATCGTTCTTGCAGCAGTAGCCCTTGCAAATCCCTTGTATACTCTCGCTCTCCCCATCCCCGCCCTGCTTCATTTTTATAAAGAATAAAAACAACCCGTTGCCATTTGCAACGGGTTGTTTTTCACATTAATATTTTCGAAGAAAATATATCATAGGCGAAGCCTATATCACTCGTCGAAGACGAATTTCACAGATTTGCTCTGCAAATCTATTTCATTGTAGGTTGGGCTTATTTATAAGACCAACCTACCAAGGGTGCTTTTTATTACTTATTAAGTGCCTTTTCAATTGCTGCTGCCTTAACGCAGAGACAGAGGATCTCAAGTGCTGCGATAAGGTTGTCGAAGGAGGGGAAGGTGGGGGCGATACGGAGGTGTCTGTCGCAGGGGTCGATTCCATAGGGGAAGGAAGCGCCTGCATTTGTAAGTGTAACGCCGTTTTCAGCTGCAAGATTGAAAACTCTCTTTGCACAGCCGCAGGGAACTGTAAGGTTAATGAAGTAACCGCCCTTAGGCTCTGTCCATGTTGCGATTCCGGTAAGCTCGCTTCTGAATGCATTGATTACTGCCTCGAAGCGGGGACGGATGATGTCCGCATGCTTCTTCATGTGGTTGAGAACGCCCTGGGCATTCTTGAAGTACTTAACGTGGCGCATCTGGTTGAGCTTGTCGTGACCGATTGTCTGAGCCGCGAGAATAGGCTTGATCTGAGCGATGTTGTTCTCGCTTGCTGCGATGATAGCAACGCCGCTGCCGGGGAATGCGATCTTGGATGTGGAAGCGAAGTAGAATACGCTGTCCTCAGTGCCGTGCTTCTTGCAAGCTTCGAAGATGTCAAGGAGGCTGTCCTTTTCATCGTAAAGATCGTGAACAACGTATGCGTTGTCCCAGAAGATGCGGAAGTCCTTCGCTGCAGGCTTGAGAGCTGCAAAGCGCTCAACAGTCTCTGCAGAGTATGTGTAGCCCTCGGGATTGGAATACTTGGGAACGCACCAGATACCCTTGATTGAAGCATCGGAGGAAACAAGGCGCTCAACGGTGTCCATATCGGGGCCTGCGGGAGTCATATCAACGGGGATCATCTTGATGCCCATAGCCTCGCAGATTGCGAAGTGTCTGTCATATCCGGGGCTGGGGCAAAGGAACTTGATCTCGCCCTGCTGACCCCAGGGCTTTTCGGAGCCGTAAACACCGAAGAGCATTGCGCGGGCAATAGTATCGAACATTATGTTAAGAGAGGAGTTACCTTCAACGATGATTCTGGATTCAGGAATACCGAGAAGGTCGGAGAAAAGCTTCTTTGCTTCGGGAATACCGTCGAGAATACCGTAGTTTGCGCAGTCTGTGCCATTGTCGCAGATGCAGTCATCGCGAGTGGAAAGAATTGTAAGCATATCCTCGGAAAGTGCAAGCTGATCGTTGCCGGGCTTGCCGCGAGTGAGGTCGAGCTTGAGACCCTTTGCAGAAAGCTCTGCAAGCTTTGCATTTACCGCAGAAAGCTCGCTGTTGAGCTCAGATGCTGCCATATTTTCATATCTGCTCATTTTATATAAACTCCCTTTATTGTTATTTTTGCAATTAAAAGCTGCGAAAAATTCATTTTCGCCGCCGTTATCCCCGATATTATACTACAAATGAATGTAAAATGCAAGTGTATTTCCAAAAATATTGCAAAATTTGTTGCAGAAATTTTATTTCGCAATGGTTGCAATGAAGGGGGATAGGTGGTAAAATATAGAAAACGCTCATCGGTTCAGGAGATGAAAAATGGGATTTTTGATTTTAGCGGGAGTTCTGCTCCTTATCATATTCGGATTTGCTTTCTATTCATACAGCTTTTCTATGGACGAAAGAAACGCGAAAATATCTAAGGCTCTCCTTATTATAACAGGTATTCTCGGCGCAGTTCTTGTGTGCTTGTCCTGCTTTTTGTTTTTTGCCCTTCTGTCGGGCAGTAAAGCAGACGGTGCGGAAAGAACTGTAATTGCAGACAGCTTCGTTTTGTATGCTGTGATCGAAACAGTTATTGTGGCTATCGGACTTGCAATAACGTTTCTCTCATCTTTGATAAAAAGCCCCCTTCGCCCCGTTATTCCCGTGGTGCTTCCCCTGTGGGGAATAATCACCCTTTTCTTGACTGCGGTATGGTCTGCGTGGTCAGACTTTGAAGTATTTTCCTCTTCTGTCTTTGTAATGCTTTACGGTAGCGGCGGAGCATTTCTTCTTGCATTTTCCGCATTGCCCCAGATGATTGAGAGAGCAAAGACCTTGTCCGATTCCGAGAAGAGAAGAGAATTGATGGTAGCGCTTCGCGCAAAGCGAGCAAAAAAAGAAAGCCGCCGCAATGAAAAAAAGCGACTGAGAGAAAAGAAAAAGCGCCTGAGCCACCCGAAAAAGAAATGAATATATAAAGAAGAAACCCGCCCGAGGGCGGTTTTCTTCTTTATATACAGATATGAATTTTTAATTTCAAATTTGGGTTTGTCGATGTGAACTATAAATGATTTCGTAGGGGCCGATGCCCACATCGGCCCGTTACAGACGTAACAATTCGCTGTGAATATCGTTTCGTTCTCGTGCAGATGGGCGGGCTGATGTGGGCATCAGCCCCTACGAAA
>JAZUAR010000021.1:0-8394 GCA_045638055.1 Candidatus Avispirillum sp. | reverse complement strand
TGGGATTTTCTTCTGCGAAGTTCTTCATGAAGTCAACAAGAGCTTCAACGCCTTCGATGGGCATTGCGTTGTAGATGGATGCTCTCATGCCGCGAACGGAACGGTGACCCTTAAGGTTCTTGAGACCTGCTGCGTCAGCTTCCTTTGCAAACTTCTTGTCAAGATCAGCGTCGCCTGTAACGAATGTAGCGTTCATCATGGAACGGAATTCCTTTTTAACGGGAGCGATGTAGTAATCCTGGCTGTCGAGATAATCGTAAAGAAGAGCTGGCTTCTTTTCGTTGGGAGCCTTCATAGCCTCAAGACCGCCGAGAGACTCGATCCACTCGTAAACGAGCTTTGCGATGTAGATGGAGTAGCAGGGAGGTGTGTTGTACATGGAGCCGTTGTCGGCCATGTTTTTCCAATCGAGCATTGCAGGTGTGTCGGGACGTGCATTACCGAGAAGGTCCTCGCGTACAATAACAACTGTAACGCCTGCGGGAGCCATGTTCTTCTGCGCGCCTGCGTAGATCACGCCGAACTTGGAAACGTCGACAGGCTCGGAGATGATGCAGCTTGACATATCAGCAACGAGAGGGATATCGCCTGTATCGGGAATATAGTTGTACTTTGTTCCGTAAATCGTGTTGTTAAAGCAGATATGAACGTAATCTGCATCGGGGCGGAAGGACTCGCGAGTCACTACGGGGATCTCGGAGAAATTCTGCTCCTTGGAGGATGCAACGGCTACAACGTCGCCGTACTTCTGAGCCTCCTTATAAGCCTTTGTGGAGAACTGACCTGAGAGGATGTAATCTGCCTTGCCGTTCTTCATAAGATTGAGGGGGACACATGCGAACTGTGTGGAAGCTCCGCCCTGCATGAAGAGTACCTTGTAATTATCGGGTATATTCATCAGAGCTCTGAGGCCTGCTTCAGCCGCAGTGATAATTTCTTCATAAACAGGCGAGCGATGGCTCATCTCCATTACGGACATTCCGGAGTCTCCGTAACATACAAGCTCCGCTGCCGCTTTTTCGAGCACGGGCATGGGGAGCATGGAGGGGCCTGCTGAGAAATTGAATACTCTGTTCATAATTGTGGTTCCTTTCTGTATGCATATTGTTGAAAATGCATAAAATGATATTATTGATTATACACCTTGCAAGTTTCTGTGTCAAGAATTTCATTTTGTGTTTTTCGTAAATAAAAAAGACCCATATTCATATAACTTGTACAAAACCCTTGACATAAAGGGGGACTTAGGTTATAATATATTAAACTGTAATATAATGACTAATTGTGTCTATTTGCAGAATGAGGCATAATCCTATTCAAATAATATTTTTTGGAGGCTATAATGGCAATTAAGTACCTTGAAGAAGCAGGTAAGGCTTTTGCGTTTGCAGCAGAGCCTGTAAAGTATGAGAGATGTGATATCGGTCACATCAACGACACATATTTCGTAGATTGCGGCGAGGGAAATCCCCGCTATCTTCTCCAGAGAGTAAACACTTCTATCTTTAAAGACCCCATTAAGCTCATGGCAAATATGAAGGGCGTATGCTCTCATGTTGCAAAAAAAATCGAGGCAGCAGGCGGCAATCCCGACCGTGAGGTAAGAAAGCTTATCTTCACAAAGGATAATAACGATTATTTTGTAGATCCCGACGGCGGCTACTGGAGAGCATTCCTTGCAATCGAGGACGTTGTATCCTACAACTCCCCCGATTCTCCCGAGCTTTTCTATAAGAGCGCAGTTGCATTCGGTAAGTTCTTCAACCAGCTTGCAGACTATCCTGCAGAGACTCTTTACGAGACAATCCCCAACTTCCACAACTCTGTCAGCCGTATGAACGATTTTAAGGCAGCAGTAGCTGAGGATAAGATGGGCAGAGCTAAGGAAATGCAGCCCGAGATCGAGTTTGCTCTTTCCAAGGAGCCCATGTGCTCTTATATCCTTGACAGACTCGCTGACGGCCGTTGCAAGCTTTGCGTAACTCATAACGATACAAAGCTCAACAACGTTCTTATGGATGCAAAGTCCGGTGAGGGTGTTTGCATTATCGACCTTGATACAGTAATGCCCGGTTCCGTTCTTTACGACTTCGGCGATGCTATCCGTTTCGGTGCATCAAGTGCTGCAGAGGACGAGACAGACCTCGATAAGGTATACATGGATCTCGATATGTTCGAGACATACGTTAGGGGATTTGTTGGCGAGCTCCACGATTCCATGACAGAGGAGGAGATCCTTTCTCTTCCCATGGGCGCATACCTCATGACTCTCGAGACAGGTATCCGCTTCCTCGGTGACTACCTCAACGGCGACGTATATTTCCATACACGCTACGAGGGTCAGAACAAGGACCGTGCAAGAAACCAGCTCAAGCTCATCGCAGATATGGATGAGAAGATGGGCCAGATGCAGGAAATCGTTAAGAAGTATCTCTAATTATTTTCCGGCACACAGTGCCTAAGGAGATCAAATGGAAGTTAAATATCTCAGTATGGCAGGAGCGGCATTTGATTTTGCCGCTCCTCCCGTCAATTATAATAGATGTAATTCAGGACTTATAAGCGATACCTTTTTCATTGATTGCGGAGAGGGAATGCCCGGTTATATCCTCCAGAAGATCAATACCGAGATATTTCGTGAACCCGAAAAGCTCATGTCAAATATCAAGGGCGTCTGCACACATATTGCGAAAAAGGTAGAAAAAGCGGGCGGCGATCCCCTTCGCGAGGTGAGAACGGTTATTTCCACCAAAAGCGGAGAGGATTATTTCGTAGACCCCGACGGATGCTACTGGAGAGCTTTCCTTGAGATTTCCGACGTTGTATCCTACGATTTCCCCGAAACTGCAGAGTTTTTCCATAAGAGCGCAGTTGCCTTCGGCCGCTTTGCAAGACAGCTTGCAGATTATCCCTGCAGTACATTATATGAAACCATCCCCGATTTCCATAATTCCGTCAGCAGAATGGAGCAGTTCAAGGCTGCTGTTGCTGAGGATAAGATGGGAAGAGCCGAGGAAATGGCTGAGGAGATAGAGTTTGCTCTTTCCAAGGAGCCTCTCTGCTCTTATATTATTGACGGACTCAGAGACGGACGATTCCGTACCTGCGTCACCCATAATGACACAAAGATGAATAACGTGCTTCTGGACAAGCACACAGGCGAGGGCGTCTGCATTATCGATCTCGATATCGTAATGCCCGGCAGCATTCTCTACGATTTCGCAGATGCTATCCGCTTCGGTGCATCAACTGCCCTCGAGGACGAAACGGACCTTTCCAAGGTCTCTCTTGATCTTTCAATGTTCGAGACCTTTGTGGACGGATTTGTGGGTGAGCTTCGCAATTCCATGACTGAGGATGAGATCCTTTCTCTCCCCATGGGCGCATATCTCATGACTCTCGAGACAGGTATCCGATTCCTCGGAGACTATCTTAACGGAGACGTTTATTATCATATCCGCTATCCCGAGCATAACCGCGACCGCGCAAGAAATCAGCTGGCGCTTCTTCGCGATATGGATAGCAAAATGGATGAGATGAAGGCAATCGTTGCCAAATATCTCTGACTTTACTTAAATTGAAAGGAGCGAAAGTAAAATGGAAAAGAATGAAAACCAGTCCAGTTTGCAGGCTCTGCTCTTTGTATTGAGAAGAAGAATGGTGCATATAACAGCCATAGGAGCAGCTGTTGCTCTCGTTTTTGCGCTGGCAACTGCATTTTTTATCACACCTATCTATTCCTCAACTGCAAAGTTCTACGTAAATAACACACAGGACCAGATGACCTCCGTTTCCCAGCAGGACCTTTCTGCTTCAAAGTCTTTGGCTGAGTCATCCATCGTTATCGTAAAAAACAGCTCTCAGCTTCTTGAAAACGTGATCGAGATCTCAGGCGTTGACTGCAGTGCAGAATACCTGAAGAATAATATCACAGCAGGAACATATTCCGGAACTGAGGCTTTCTATATTTCTGTAAATTCACCCAGCCCCGAAAAGGCATATAAGCTTGCAAAGGCATTCTATGAGGTCATTCCCGAGGCGATCCCCGATATTATCAATAAGGGTGACGTTTCTCAGATGGACCCTCCTAAAAAGCCCGTAGAGCCTGTTTCCCCCAATCTTGCACTCAATACTGTAATTGGCGGAATCATCGGCTTTGCAATTGCATTCCTTGTATTCTTCCTCAGAGAGGTGCTTGATAATACCATCTATACCGAGGAGGATCTGAAGGATAAATTCGGATACCCCATCGTTGGTATAATCCCCACCATCGTAACCGAGCAGCCCCAGAAGGGTAATGCCAAGGGAATCAAAAGGGAAAGGAGCGCTAAGTAATGTCAAACGAGATCATAAGCTATAAGGGTAAGCTTCTTTCCGAAACCACGTCTTTTGCTATAAACGAAGCATTCAAGATGCTCAGAACAAACCTTTTCTATACCGCAAAGGGAGAAAAGTGTCCTGTATACGGCATCACAAGTACCTTTGCCCACAGCGGTAAGAGCCTTCTTATTTCAAACCTTGCAGTTTCCTTTGCACAGCTTGAAAAGAAGGTGCTCCTCATCGACTGCGACCTTCGAAGCTCTGTTGTACACAAGGTTTTCGAAATGGAAAAGGGCGAGGGCATCAGTGAGCTTCTTGCAAGCGCAGACAGCTCCATTGATAAATATATAAAGAAAACAAAGTATCAGAATCTTTCCATTATAACGGCAGGAGGAACTCCTCCTAACCCTGCGGAGCTTCTTTCAAGTGCAAGACTCGGTAAGTTCATCGAGTTCATGAAGCAGCATTTCGATATTATCTTTATCGACCTTCCTCCCGTAGGTATCGTAACTGATGCCGTTGTAATCTCCGAGTACGTAACAGGCTACCTTTACGTTGTAAGAAGCCGTGTTGACGATTCAAGATCTCTCGCAGCAGCTCTCCAGACAATGGAGCAGATGGATGCGAATATTCTCGGCCTCGTGCTTAACGACGTAGACCCCAAAACAGGCGGCTACGGCAAATACGGAAAGTACGGCAAGTACGGAAAATACGGCAAGTACGGAAAGCGCTACGGCGCCCGCTACGGATATGGCTACGGTTACGGCTACGGTCATTATCATCAGAAGCATAAGGAAAAGGATTCTGAATAATTTATAAAAGGGAGTGGGATCGTGGAAAAAAGGAAAATAATCGATTTCCATGCCCATATTCTGCCCGGAGCCGACCACGGCTCAAGAAACAAGGAAACTACAAGGGCACAGCTTGAGCTTTTGTCAAAGGCAGGCATCGGTGCCGTTGTGGCAACCCCTCATTTCTATCCCCAGAATGACAGCGTAGAGGAATTTCTCGAAAGAAGAAGCCTTTGCGCAAAGGAGCTTCTTGCGATAGAGGGTGAGCGCCCTGAGGTATATCTCGGTGCTGAGGTGCTTGTTTGCGCAGGCATCGACCATATGCCCGGTCTTGAAAGGCTCTGCATAGAGGGTACTGACGTAATTCTCCTTGAAATGCCCTTCAACTCATGGCGGGAGGAGCATATCGAGGCGGTGGCAAGAATATCCCGCTCGGGTCTTAATGTTGTGATGGCGCATATAGACCGCTATCCCGAAAAGGACGTTGCCCGCCTTCTTTCCGAATGTGACGTGCTTTGCCAGCTTAACGGCGAAACACAGGCAACCTTCAAGGGAAGAAGAAAAGCGAAAAGGCTTCTGCAGGATTTTCCCTGTGTTGCTGGGGGAAGCGACCTTCACGGAGACGATAAGAGCGCTGTAAAGAATCTCCTTCGCCTTGAAAAGGAATTCGAAAAAGCGGGAATCGACACGATAGAAGAAATGTCCGCCCTCCTTGAAAACGCAAAATCAATATAAAATTTAAACTGTCGCACAACCGTGCGACAGTTTTTTTGTTGTTCGAAGAACTCGTTAAATCGGAGTTTGACGGATAAACGGAATTGGTGTTTCGTAGGGGCCGATGCCCTTCATCGGCCCGTTGCAGACGCAACGACTCGCAGTAAATATCGTTTCGGTTCGTGTGCAGATAGGGGCCGATGTGGGCATCGGCCCCTACGGTTATCATATATTGTTTTGCTTCAAACTCCGATTTATCGTTCTGCTTATATTATTATCCTTGAACTTTACTTTCCCCATAAACATTGACAAAAAGGGGCAGAAATGGTAAACTTGATTTATAATGAATTATCCTTAAAAAGGAGAAAGAATATGAAAGTAATCGATCCCGTAAAGAAGCACGGTATAGTTCACAGATATCCCTCTGAACATAACTGCTTCAGATACAATGCATGGCCTACCGTATGTAAGGACGACCGCGGTATCCTTTATGCAACTGCATCAGGCCTCAGACTTTCCCACGTTGACCCCTGCGGTAAAAACGTAATGTGGGTCAGCTTTAACGATGGCGAAAGCTGGACTGCCCCCATTATCGTAAACGATTCTAATTTTGATGACCGCGACACAGGTATCCTCTACCTCGGTGAGGGCAAAATGCTTATGTCATGGTTCACAAGCGTGTATGAAAACTATCTTGATCATATGCAGGATCAGGATTGGATGCATCCCTCCGATAAGGCAATGATCAGCGGCTGGAGCGGATATTGGAAAACTCTTCCTCCCGAAAAGGCAAAGGAGGAGTGGGGAAGCTTTGTTAAGCTTTCCGATGACTACGGCGTAACATGGGGCGAGAATATCAGAGTTCCCGTAACAAGCCCCCACGGTCCCTGTGTTGCAAAGGACGGAACTATTTACTATCTCGGCAAAACAATGACCTATGAGCATCCCTACGGTCCCGACGTTGAGTGCTGGAAAAGCTGTGACGGCGGAAAAACTTGGGATTTCTGCGGTAAGGTTCCCGATTTTGAAAATCTTGCTCCCAATCAGGTCCACGAGCCTCATATCATCGAGCTTCCGAACGGACGCCTTCTCGGCGCTATCCGCGTAAACGGAAGACAGGAGGCACCCACCGATTCCACATATCTTACATATTCCGATGATAAGGGCGTAACATGGTCTACTCCTAAATGCATGGGAATCGACGGAATGCCCCCTCATTTCATGATCCATTCCTCAGGCGCTCTCATCCTCAGCTATAGCTGCAGAAACTGGGAAACTATGTCCGAGCGTGCAGTTGTCAGCTACGATAACGGCGAAACATGGTCCGAGGATTACGTTCTTGATGAGAGAATCAACCGTAATAAGCAGCACGATATGGGATACCCCGCAACTGTTGAGCTTTCCGACGGCTCACTTCTCACCCTTTATTATCAGGCACTCCCCGATGACTGGCATACAAGTATTCTTTATACGAAATGGAGCTTAAACAAATGAAGATTATCAGACCCGAGGCCGAGCACGGCATAGTACACAGATATACAAACGATCATAACCCCTTCAAGTATAACGCATGGCCCTCTCTTGCTATGGGCGATAACGGCTGGCTTTATGCGGTAGCATCAGGTCTTCGTATGTCCCACGTTGACCACGCAGGAAAGAACATCATGTGGGTCAGCTTCAACGAGGGTAAAACTTGGACTCCTCCTATCGTAGTATACGATTCAAGAATCGACGACCGCGACCCCGGTATCCTTAACCTCGGCGGCGGCAAGATGCTTATGTCCTGGTACACCGATAATTACGATAATTATCTTGATCATATGCAGGAGCAGACCTGGCTCAATCCCGGCGATAAGGCAATGATGGACGGCTGGAGCAAGTATTGGCATACTCTCACAGACGAGGAGTATAACGAGGAGAAGGGCTCATACGTAAGCCTTTCCACAGATAACGGCGTAACATGGGGTGAAAGAGTAAGACTCAACGTTCATTCTCCCCACGGTCCCTGCCGCTGCAAGGACGGTACTCTTGTTTATATGGGCAAGAGATTCGAGCCCGATTATGCATTCGATAACGATTTCGTTTGCTATACAAGTACTGATGACGGCGCTACATGGGAGTACGCAGGTCAGGTTCCCATGGGCGAGGACTGTGACTACGGTCAGATGTACGAGGCTCACCAGATCGAGCTTCCTAACGGCAGAATCCTCGGTGGTATCCGCGTAAACGGCAGAAAGGACGCACCCTCTGATTCCGTATACGTAACCTATTCCGATGATAAGGGTAAGACATGGAGCGTTCCCAAGTGCATCGGCGTTGACGGAATGCCTCCTCATTTCATGGTACATTCCTCAGGCGCTGTAATCTGCAGCTATTCCTGCCGTACATGGGGACAGATCTCCGAAAGAGCAGTGGTAAGCTACGATAACGGTGAAACATGGGAAGAGGATTATATCCTTAACGATAATATCAATTACGAGGGTCAGCGCGATATGGGCTACCCCGCAACGGTAGAGCTTCCCGACGGATCTCTCTATACTATTTATTATCAGGCCCTCCCCGAGGACTG
>JAZUAR010000020.1:0-2885 GCA_045638055.1 Candidatus Avispirillum sp. | reverse complement strand
GTTTGCAACGGCCTTTGTTGTTCTGATGTTTTTACTCACCGTGACAGCAATGGTCGCAGCTGCTTTCCTTGAACATTTCGGGATCGTACTCGATGCCGTTTCTGTCATAGTAATCCTTAACTGCCGCCTTTACAGCCTCTTCAGCGAGAACGGAGCAGTGGATCTTAACTGCGGGAAGTCCGCCGAGAGCCTCTACTACTGCCTTATTTGTGATCTCAAGCGCCTCAGAAACAGGCTTGCCCTTGATAAGCTCTGTTGCGATAGAGCTTGTTGCGATAGCGGAAGCACATCCGAATGTCTTAAACTTAACGTCTGTGATAATATCGTTTTCGATCTTAAGATAGATCTTCATGATATCGCCGCACTTTGCGTTACCTACCTCGCCAACACCGTCAGCATTCTCGATCTCGCCTACGTTGCGGGGATTTGTGAAATGCTCCATTACAAGGGGAGAATAATTCATTGCCATATTCAGTCACCAATCTTTCTTTTACTTTACGCGTTTTCTTTCATCATTTTTTCCCATACGGGGGACATCATACGGAGTCTTTCAACAACTCCGGGAACCTTTTCGATAATGTAATCAGCCTCTTCTTCAGTTGAATACTCAGAGAAGGAAAGACGGAGAGAGCCGTGAGCCACCTCGTGAGGAAGTCCGATAGCGAGGAGCACGTGGCTGGGGTCAAGGCTTCCTGAAGTGCAGGCACTTCCGCTGGAGGCAGCGATGCCGAACATATCGAGCATAAGAAGGAGGCTTTCGCCCTCGATTCCCTCAAAGCACATATTTACGTTATTGGGAAGTCTATGCTCTCTGGAACCGTTGAGGAAGGAGTGGGAGATAGTGCTGAGCGCATCGATGATCTTATCGCGGATCGCGCTTACACGTGCTGTATACTCGGGAAGATGAGCGATGCTATCCTCAAGAGCCGCCGCCATACCCATAATAGCGGGAAGGTTCTCAGTTCCTGCTCTCTTGCCCTTTTCCTGAGCGCCGCCGGAAATAAGGGGCTCAAGAACGATTCCTCTCTTGCAATAAAGAGCGCCGACACCCTTAGGGCCGTGGAACTTATGAGCGGAGAGAGAAAGCATATCGATATTCATCTCTTCAATGTTTACCTCGATATGACCAACAGCCTGAACTGCGTCAGTATGGAAAAGTACCTTCTTTTCGCGGCAAACTGCGCCGATCTCAGCGATGGGCTGGATAGTACCGATCTCGTTATTTGCAAACATTACTGTCACAAGGCAAGTATCCTCGCGAATAGCGTCCTTTACCTGCTCTGCAGTTACAAGACCTTCCTTTGAAACGGGAAGAAGTGTGATCTCAAATCCCTGCTTTTTGAGAGCATCAAGAGTATGGAGAACTGCGTGGTGCTCGATAGCTGTGGATATGATGTGCTTCTTATTCTTTCTTGCGCCAAGCTTTGCCGCAGAGATGATAGCCTGATTATCAGCCTCACTTCCGCCTGAAGTGAAGATGATACCCTGAGGATGGCAGCCGAGACACTTTGC
This sequence comes from Candidatus Avispirillum sp., assembly GCA_045638055.1. Classification (GTDB taxonomy): domain Bacteria; phylum Bacillota; class Clostridia; order Oscillospirales; family CAG-272; genus Avispirillum. The sequence goes on along the minus strand of JAZUAR010000020.1, from coordinate 1,373 downwards.
AATGCGCTCTCTTGCATCTGTGAGGGCGTCCGCAGCAGCCTGTCCGTAAGTATGGAGGCTGGAGGGGTTCTGATATTCATCGCTATAATATTTTATCATTTCGCTGAGAGCATGCTCGGAAATTTTAGCAGTCGCAGCATTATCAGCATATACCTGCATCTTTATATCTACCTTTCATTTGGTTATAATCTATTTTAACATCTTAGTATATCATTTCCAAAAATAAGTGTCAATGAATAAATTGATAATTCTATCCATTAAATAATATTTTTAGACTCCTCTCCCCTTTTTATCCCCACAAAAACAAGGTTTTGGGTAAAAGTTGGGATTTATTCATCTTCCGTCTATGGAAATCCCGCTTTCCATGTGCTATAATGTGAAAAACTGATAATCCAGGAGGAATTAAAATGAAAAAGAAAACCATATCCATAATCATTGTAGTAGCAGCTGTTGCGCTTATCGCCATCGTTGCTCTTAACTGTGTTACCATCGTTAAGGCAGGTCACACAGGTGTTGTTGTAACTCTCGGTAAGGTAAACGAGAGTGTGCTTCAGGAGGGTATTCACGTTAAGGCGCCCTTCGTTCAGCAGGTAGTTATGATCGACAACCGCATCACAAAGCTTGAGGTCGACACCGAGGCATTCTCCAAGGACCTTCAGACTGTTCAGACTACTCTCGCTATCAACTACAGAGTTGATACTGCAAAGTCCTACTCCATTTATAAGAACATCGGTAAGGACTACGAAACAGTTCTCGTTGTTCCCGCAGTTAACGAAGTCCTCAAGGCTACAACAGCCCTCTACACCGCTGAGGAAAGCGTTACAAACAGAAGCCTTATCTCCGAGGGTCTCGTTAACGGCCTTAACGAAAAGCTCAACGAGATCGGTCTCTACGTTACTGACGTTAACATCGTGAACTATGACTTCTCCGAGGCTTACATCAATGCTATCGAGGAAAAGCAGGTTGCTCAGCAGAAGCTCCTTAAGGCTGAAACCGAAAAGCAGACTATCATCACAAACGCAGAAGCAGAAGCTGAGGCCCTTAAGATCAAGGCTGAGGCTGAGGCTGAGGCTAACGCAATCATCGCAGCATCCATCACTGATGCTCTCGTTGATTACAACAAGATCGAAAAGTGGGACGGCTCTCTCCCTCAGGTCACCGGCGGCTCTACCATCGTTGACCTTACTGACGAGGACAGCGCAGAATAATCGATCCTGCACTCTTTTGGGATAAATGACAGTTAATATGTAGGGGTCTTTTTGAAAAAAGCCCCCTACGACCCCGAAAAACTTTAAAAAATAAACCCCGAAGGGGGAGGTAGCAAACTTCCCCCCCCTTCGGGTTTTATCTTATTTCTTGAAGTTTTTTGAGGG
>JAZUAR010000019.1:0-13096 GCA_045638055.1 Candidatus Avispirillum sp. | reverse complement strand
TCCTTATATGTTTCTCTGCCGTTTCCCGATGCGGCTATAATTTTATTATCACGTACAACAACTGCACCGACGGGCACCTCATCGAGTAGGGCGCATTTTTTCGCTTCCTCGATTGCCGCCTGCATAAAATAATTATCCCGTTCTATATCTCTCATAAGCCACCTCTTTCTTTTTTTAGTATACAAAAAGGAAGGATGGCTGTCAAGTAAAGGAACTGATTATGAAATACGATTCTGTTATATTTGATCTTGACGGAACTCTTCTTGATACTCTTTGCGATCTTAAAAACAGCGTGAACTTCGCCCTTCGCAGTCACGGCATGGCAGAAAGAAGCCTTGGCGAGGTAAGACGCTTCGTTGGCAACGGTATCCGCAATCTTTGTAAAAGAGCAGCCCAGGAGGGAACGAGCGAAGAAAAGGTTGACGAGATCCTCGCCACCTTCCGCTCACATTACAAGGACCATTCAAACGATAATACAAAGCCCTACGACGGCATTACAGAGCTTCTCTCATCTCTCAAATCCAAAGGTATTCCCACCGCCATCGTTTCCAATAAGGTGGACAGCGCAGTACAGACTCTGACCGAGGAATACTTCAACAGACTTATCGACGTTGCTGTGGGGGAGCTTGAGGGTGTTGCAAGAAAGCCTGAGCCCGATACTGTATTTCTCGCAATGAAAAAGCTTGGCTGCAGCCACCCCGTTTACGTGGGAGACTCCGAGGTTGACGTTGAAACTGCAAAAAATGCAGGCCTTGACGGCATTTTTGTGACCTGGGGATTCCGTGATGAGGAGGAGCTGAGAGCAGCAGGTGCAGATACACTCGTTTCAAGCGTAAAAGAGCTTTGGGAGGCGCTACAGTAATGCATATTCCTTCTTCTACAACTGCAGAAATTGAAGTGCTTTCCTTCGAGGATGCCCTGGTTCCCTCAGAGGATGAAAAGTACGACAGAGCCCGCTGGCTCTACGTTCCCGACTTTTACTCCGAGTACCGATACATTTTAGGCACTCGCGGAAAAAGACCTCTTATTTGCATCGGTATCAACCCCTCCACAGCGGAGCCCGACAACTTAGACAACACGTTAAAAAGTGCCGAAAGAATCGCTCTTGTAAACGGATTTGACAGCTTTATCATGTTCAACGTCTATGCCCAGAGAGCAACAGACCCCGATGACATGGAAAAGGAGTTCAACTCCCATATGCACCGGGAAAACATGAAGGCCTTTGAATATATCCTCGCCCTTTCAGAGGAGGCGCCCGCTGTCTGGGCGGCATGGGGAACGATTATTGAAAAGCGAGATTACCTTCGCGACTGCGTTCTCGATATGATCGATATAGGCGAGCGCTATGGCGCATGCTGGTACACCGCAGGAAAGAGAAGTAAGGCAAAGGGTCACCCCCATCACCCTCTTTATTTAAAAAAGGATTCCATTCTCGATCCTTTTGATGTAAAATCATATTGTATATCATTAACAAAATAAACGGAGACAAAAAATGAAAATCACAGAAACAGTACGCTATATCGGCGTTGACGACAAGACAATCGACCTTTTTGAAAGCCAGTACGTTGTGCCTAACGGCATTTCCTATAACTCCTACGTTATCCTTGACGAGAAGATCTGCGTTATGGATACTGTAGATGCCCGCTTCACAGACGAGTGGATGGCAAACCTTGAAAGAGAGCTTTGCGGAAAGTCTCCCGACTATCTTGTTGTATCCCACATGGAGCCCGACCATGCTGCAAGCATCGACGTTCTTTGCGACAAGTATCCCGAGATGAAGCTCGTTGGTAACGAAAAGACATTCAAGATCCTCGCTCAGTTCTATGCAGGGGACTACAGCGACAGATACTACACAGTTGCAAACGGCGACAGTCTCTCCCTCGGCACACATAACCTTACATTTGTGTTTGCTCCCATGGTGCACTGGCCCGAGGTTATGGTAGCATATGATTCTGCAGATAAGATCCTCTTCTCCGCAGACGGCTTCGGTAAGTTCGGCGCTCTCGATACAGACGAGGACTGGGCTTGCGAGGCAAGAAGATACTACTTCAACATCGTAGGTAAGTACGGCGCGCAGGTTCAGGCCCTTCTCAAGGTAGCGGCAACACTTGATATCGAGATCATCTGCCCCCTCCACGGACCTATCCTCACAGAGAATCTCGGCTACTATATCGAGAAGTATGATATCTGGTCTAGCTACCGCCCCGAGGATAAGGGAGTATTCGTTGTATGCGCATCTATCCACGGCAACACAAGAAAGGCTGCAGACCTTCTTTGCGATATGCTTCGCGAAAAGGGCGAGAAGGTAGCATTCTGCGATATTTGCCGTGACGATATGGCAGAGGCTATTGAGGATGCATTCAGATACGACAGAATCGTATTCTGCGCAGCATCCTATGATGGCGGCGTATTTGCTCCCATGGCAGACTTCCTCACTCACCTCAAGTCCAAGACCTTCAGACAGAGAAAGGCATATATCGTTGAGAACGGCTCCTGGGGCCCCACAGCGGCAAGAACAATCAAGGCTGCTCTCGCTGAAATGAAGGATATCGATGTTTGCGATACAGTTGTAACCGTTCGCTCCTCCGTAAAGCCCGAAACCGTAGAAGAGCTCAAAGCGCTTGCAGATAAGATCTGCGAATAATAAAAAAGGACCGTGCCCGAAGGCACGGTCTTTTTTTATTAAAGCTTATACTGTTCAAGCTTTTCGCGGAGGAAGTTTACCGCAAGCTCAATATCCTTTGCAGGGTTTGCACCTACCTCACGCTCGATTGTAAGGAATCCGTCGAATCCTGTGGATGCGAGGGCGGGGAGGTATGTATCGAAGTTTACGTCACCGTCGCCGAGAGGAAGCTCAAGATATGTCTTTCCCATACCGAGGAGGGCATCGTGGTCCTTTGCCTCGCCTCCGATAACAACATTAAGACCTCTTTTTGTGCCGTCATTAAGCTTTATGCCGTCCTTTGCATGTGTGTGAACGATATACTTGCCGAGAGTTTTAACAGCAGTTTCAGGTCTGTCGCCTGCTACCATTACGAGGTTTGCAGGGTCGAAGTTAACTCTTACGCCGCCTGCACCAAGGCTGTCAAGGAAGCTGCAAAGAGTTGTTGCCATTTCGGGGCCTGTTTCAACTGCGAATGCGCTGCCCATGGAGTCTGCGAAAAGTGCAAGATCGCGGCAGGCCTTTCTTGCTGATTCTTTTTCACGTGTCTCGTGGTCGGTGAGGGTGCCGATGTGAGTTGTAACAACGTCGCACTCAAGCATCTTGGCAGCCTCAAGAACTCTCTTTGATTTATCAACGATCTCGGCATTTTTGTCGCCGTCAAGGAATCCTGTGCCGAAGTCACCGCAAATAGCAGAGAATACAAGACCGTTGGACTTAACGATATCAAGATATTCTCTCGCCTGTGCAGAAGTCATTTTATAATTGAGCTCGCTCCAATCAACACAGTATACCTGGATACCGTCAAGACCGAGAGCGCGAGCCGCTTCAACGCCCTCCCTGAAGGTGCCCTTTCTCAGGGATTCAAGCATTACACCAATTTTCATTGTTTTACCTCACTTGTAAAGGGAATCAGTTTTCCTCATCTACGAGAACCTTTCCGTTCTCTTCGATGTAATTGTACAAATTATCAAGGTCTGAGTTAAGGTCTACGTTAAAGTAGCGGCGATCCTTTTCAAAAACGCTGGCATATCCGTAGTAGATCATGGCAACGCCGTTATCAAAGAAGGTGATCTCGTGCTGAGTGCCCACTGTGATAGTCAGCACCTTAGTGCCGCCGTCCTGACCGCCTGCCTTTTTCCAATCGCCCTCAATAAGGCTGAGAAGCTCTTCTTTAACCTTGAGAGTGTAGGAGGTCTCCTCATCGGTATAGAGATGGGCTGTGATCTCTTTTGCATCCTTGAGGGCTGCGAGAGTCGCATCAACGTCTGATTCCTCAGTCAAAGCGCAGGAGCAAAGTGTAAAAAGTGTGATAGTGCAGAGAAGTGCTGCAATTATTCTTTTCATTATACTGTCCCTTCCTTTATCTATTTGAAAGACGCTGTCTTCTTATGTCGGTGCCCTGGAAAACGAGGGGGATATATTCGCCGAAAAGACGGCTTGTGATTCTGTCTGCATAGCGCTCGCGAAGCTCTGGAGCAGAAAGGTTTGTGCTGAATATGGTGGGCTTTCTCTTGTTCATTCTTGTGTTTATAAGATTGTAGATACAGGAAACTGTGAACTGAGTTGCCATCTCCGCGCCAAGATCGTCAACGATAAGAAGGTCGCAGTCGTAGTATTTGGAGATAACGTCTGTATCTCCGCCTCTGAACTGAACTTGCTGATAATCGTCCATAACAGACTGAACTGTCTTGTAAACGACGTCGTATCCGCGCTTGATAACAGAAACGCCTACAGCTGTGGAAAGATGTGTCTTTCCAAGACCTGTGCCTCCGAGAAGGAGGAAGCTTTTTTCTGTGGAGGAATCAAAACTTTCGCTGAATTCCTTGAGAGCATTATAGTGGTGAGCAACAGAGTTTCTCTCTTCGCCCTCCTTATAATACTTGAGATCAAAGCTTTCGAAATTCTGTGTCTGCGCGATTCTTCCAAGCTCGGAATCTGCAAGTCTTGTCTGTGCGATGGCAGTCTTCATGCAATTACACATGTTGATGTCGATAAATCCGCTGTCACCGCAAAGGGGGCATTCGTATTTCATATCGGTGTAGTCTGCGGGATAGCCGCCTGCAACGAGAAGGGCGCGGCGCTCGCCTCTGAGAGCCTCGTTTCTCTTTTTGAGCTCGTCCACCTTAGCATCAACAGAGCCGCCCTCCTTGAGAAAGGACATGATGGAAAAGCCGGTTGAGGAAAGAACCTCGTCTATTTTTGCAACATCGGGAATTGCTGCGTGAACTTCAGCGAGGCGGATATTTCTTTCGCTTTCAGCAGTCTCCCTCTTTTTGCGGTAGATATCTACCATTTCCTTATAATAATTTCTTTCAGACATAATGATCTATCCTTTCTTAAAGGGAAGAGCCGTCCTCGCCGTAGGAGCGACGGAGAGCCGCTTCAAAGAAATCGTCTGTTTCAAAGCTGCCTGCTGTGTCCTTTGCGCCCTTTTTATCGTGGCGGTATTCCTCCATAGCGGCGTTGACCTCCTCAATGGTCTTGTAGCCGCTTGCGTACCATCTTTCAAGAACTGCGTTGCAGTAGGCAATAGATGCACCGCCTGTGTTTTCAACGGTAACCTCGTATGCGCGCTCGATTATTGCAAGGGGCATGTTCCATTTGCCTATCCAGTTTGCAAAGGCTTCCTTTTCCTTTTTAACGAGGGCGCGCTTGCCGATTCCGAAGAGCTTACGGATAGGGGCAGACATTTCCGATGCCGCCTCGATGGCTCTCAGATGGGAGTCAAGCTCATCATAGCCGAGGATGCCGTCGTCGAAAAGACCGATTGCAAGCTTTTCAACGTAGCGAAGAGATTTCTTATTCATCTTTTCGCAGTGAGCGAAAAGGAGCATTATGTATTCGGGCTCAAGCTTTAAGTAATCGAGAAGGGCAACAACAGTTTCGATCTCAGCGATGTTGAACATCTTTCCCATATGCTGCTGGCAGATGGTGAGAAGGTCTGCAATGTTGTTTTTCTCAACGTAGTCGCTGACCTCGTCTGAGGAATAGCGGGGAAGCTGAGAGGCTCTGGAAACAGCTTTCGGTCGGCTGACAGTAACGTTTTCCTCTTCCACCTTAGGCTCTGCCTTCTTTGAAGCAGGCTTTTTCTCATATCCCTCGCAAAGGATAGCCCCTGCCTTTACCCAGTATTCGATTGCGTTATTGAAGCTTTTTTCTGTTATATTGAGAGCCTCCATTGCAATATCCTTTTGGAATTCGGGATTTGCAAGGATGTAGATGAGAACCTTGAGGCGTGTTCCGCCTGCATCGGAGAGTTTGTCAAGCACGGGAGCCGCAGGCACAATGACGCAAGGTCCCTCAATAATAGGCTTTATTTTCATAAGATACGGTTATACCTTTCTTTTTCGTGGTATGCTTTGTAAAAGGGGGAATTTTGCAAATGCCGAGGCTTATTTTTGGCATTTGAGGTTATATTCAACTGCCGTTTTCCAAGTTTTTCAACTGCATAAGACTGAAAGGCCCTGAAAACATTGAGTTTTCCACACCTTGTTGAAAAGCCTGTTGAAAACTCATTTGGCAGTTGCATTATTTCGTCATTTGCAAAAATCAATTTATTTGTTGTTGTAAGGGGTAAAATATCGGGAAATATTAGATTCGCTGATTGGTTTTGTTTAGTGGAGGTAAAGTAGATCCCGACTGAGTGTTTCACTCAGTCGCCCCTGCGGGGTTCGACTGCGCCCCCCCTTTTATGTCATTCTGAGCGGAGAAAACATCATAGTATGATGTTTTCGGAGTCGAACTCGACCATAGGGAGAGCGCCGTTAGGCGGAATCTATTTTAGGGGGCTTCGCTCAGGATGACTTGACTCAATGTCATACTCTGCGGATCGCTGCGGCAGCTTCTGCACCCTCACCGGAGGCATATGCATTCAGGTCTGTATCGCCGCGAACACCGCTGAGGTATTCAAAATATGCCTGTGCGCCAACCATTGCGCCGTTGTCGCCGCAAAGGGAAAGGGGAGGCATGCAGAGCTTAACGCCCTTTTTCTCGCAGAGAGCGGCAATGCCCGCTCTCAAATGAGAGTTAGCTGCAACACCGCCTGCAAGGACGAGAGTATCAGCCTTTGTTGTATCAAGTGCAAGGGCGAGCTTTTTGCAGATACCGTCAACAACGGTTTCTGTAAAGGCGCAGGCGATCTCTGCCATTTCAGCGCGGTCTATGGGCGCTTTGTCGGCAAGACCTGCCTTCTGTCGCAGATTGTGGATATGGTTAACAGCGGCAGTTTTAAGACCGCTGAAGGAGTAGTCAAAGGTTTCGTCATTAATTGCGGGGGAGGGGAACTTAATGTAGTCCTCCTTCTTTCTTTCGCCCTTCTTTCGGGCTTCAAATCCCTCGCTTGCAAGACGGTCCATTGCGGCACCGCCGGGGTAGGTAAGACCCATAACGCGGCCAACCTTGTCAAAGGCCTCGCCTGCGGCATCGTCACGGGTTGAGCCGATCTCTTCGTATGTTGCAGGCTCGGGAACGGAGTAAAGGGAGGTGTGTCCTCCGGAAACTACAAGAGAGAGGAAGGGAGCATTGAGCGTAGGGTCGCAAAAATAAGCCGCCGCAGTATGGGAGCGGATATGGTCAACGGGAATGAGAGGCACTCCCAGAGAAAAAGCAAGGGATTTTGCAAAGTTAACTCCCACAAGAAGACAGCCGATAAGACCGGGGGAGTAGGTCACGCCAACAGCCTCGATATCAGAAAGAGTGATACCCGCATCGCTGACTGCGCGCTCTACGCAAGGAGAAATTGCTTCTATATGTGCGCGGCTGGCGATCTCGGGAACAACGCCGCCGTAAAGGGCGTGAGTTTCAACCTGAGATGCAACCACGTTTGAAAGTATGGTTCTTTCCTCACCGCTCATTCTGACAACTGCCGCAGCAGTTTCATCGCAGGAGGATTCTATTGCAAGTATAAGCATTTAATTTTCCTCTCTAACCATAATAATGGCATCTTCTTTGGGGTCACGGTAGTAATTTCTGCGTTTGCCTATTTCCTTAAAATCTCGGGAAAGATAAAGATGCCTTGCAGCACTGTTTGATTCTCTCACTTCAAGAAAAGTGCGAAGAACCCCCGCACCGCGGGAGATTTCAAGGATTCTGTCAAGAAGAAATCCGCCAAGTCCCCGCTTTCTTTCAGTGGGAAGGGTGGCGATATTTGCAAGATCTGCCTCGTCAAGACAGGAATACATCACGGCATAAGCAAGAATTTTAGACAACTGCATATCACATATGCAGTATATATTACAGCCCTCTTTTTCAAGGATCTCCGAGAACATTTTAGCGCTCCAGGGGGCAGAAGCAAAGCATATGCGCTCAACCTCCGCAAGCGCTGCGGTATCCGATCCTTCGGCAACAGCGAGAAGGAGCTCCTCGTTGCCGACAGTTATATTTTCAATAATTTTCATCGTCTGAATTTTCAAAAAAGCCGATTAGCAGCTCACTGTTCATTCCCGAAATATCCTTCAAGAATGTTGCCGATGTTGATACACTTTTTGGAGATATAATCGTAAACGTAGCCGTTGCCGCCCTCGCGAACGTACTCAAGGCAGTAGTAGATGGCAGGCCAGTCCTCGGAGTAGAACTTGAGAACGTAGGATTCGTCTCCGGCAACGCGGGGCCACATTTCAGCTTCTACAGATTCATCGCCCACAAGGGAGATGATCTTTTTGATAAGGTCGCGCTCATCGTCAATATTTTCAAGCTCTCCGCTGCCGAGGGTGTAGTGGGAGATAACAGTCTCCTCCTCCTCGCAGATGTAGCAAAGTTCGGGAGAAAGCTCTGAAAGTGTGGGAAGCGTGATGCTCTCGGCATAGTAAACGGTGGTTGCAAAGCCTGCATATTCGGTAGTCAGCCACTTCTTGGGGTCAATGTCACCGACAGCATAGAGCTTTTCCTGCATCACGTTGTCGATAAGACCGTACTCCTCTCCCTGAGAGGTGGGCTGATATCCGCCGGGGGCGTAGTTGTAGGTAACACCGTTTTCAGCCTCAAGCTGACTTTTATCATTGTAGACTGCCTTCACAGTCTTCTCGGAGCCGCAGGAAACGAGAAAGAGAAGGGTGAGGGCGAGAATAAGGGAAAGTGCTTTTTTCATATTAATAACCAAACTTTCCGGAAAGGCTGTCGTCGTTTTCGATCCAGGATGCTGTCTTGAAAACAGTATGTGTGCCATCCTCCTCGCGAACGATAACCTCCTCGATGCCTGCGTTAAGAACAAGGCGCTTGCACATCATGCAGGAGCAGATGTTGCCGATAACCTCCCCTGTTTTGGGGTCTGTGCAGCACATATAAAGAGTGGAGCCAAGCATCTGGTCACGGGGAGCGGCAATAATTGCGTTAGCCTCTGCGTGAACAGAGCGGCAAAGCTCATATCTCTCTCCGCGGGGAATGCCAAGGTCATCACGAAGGCAGCTTCCGCGGTCGTTACAGTTGATGCGGCCACGGGGTGCGCCGTTGTATCCTGTGGAGATTATAACGTCATTTTTAACGATAATTGCGCCAAAGCGTCTTCTGAGGCAAGTGCTTCTTTCAGATACAGTTTCCGCAATATCGAGATAGTAGTTGATTTTTGAAACGCGTTCCATAAACACCTCAAAATATTTTTGTTCAATATATAATTATATATTATTCGACAAAGGAAATCAATAGATATACAAGGATTTAGAGTAAAGCCTTTTTAACAGCGCAGTGCCAGCCCTCCATAAGAGATGCTCTCTCGCCCTCGTCGGCTTTCGGCTCAAATACCTTTTTGCCTGACTGTAAGGAGAGCTCGGAAAGCTCCTTAGTATCGCGCCAGAAGCCTACGGAAAGACCTGCAAGGAAAGCGGCTCCCTTTGCAGTAGATTCAACGGAGGCGGGGCGGATAACTGAGATTCCCGCGCAGTCTGCCTGAAACTGCATGAGGAAATTGTTCTGAGATGCTCCGCCGTCAACTCGAAGAGAGGAAAGCTTGCCGCAGTCAGCCTCCATGGCAGAAAGAACGTCTGTTGACTGATAAGCAATAGACTCAAGGGCAGCTCTCACGATGTGAGCGCGTCCTGCTCCTCTTGTAAGACCCGTAATAATACCCCTTGCATCCTGATCCCAGTAGGGGGCGCCCATGCCCGTAAAGGCGGGAACAAAATAGCATCCGTTGGTGTCACAAACGCTTTTTGCAACAGTTTCGCTTTCGGCAGAGGATGAGATAAGCTTCATCTCATCGCGAAGCCATTGGATAACTGCACCCGCAACGAAAACGCTTCCCTCAAGGGCGTATACTGCCTTTCCGTCGGAAAGAGACCACGCAACAGTGGAAACAAGACCGCTCTTTGAGAAAATAGGTCTGTCGCCTGTGTTCATCAGCATAAAGCAGCCTGTGCCGTAGGTGTTCTTAACGTCGCCACGCTCAAAGCAGCCCTGACCGAAGAGAGCCGCCTGCTGGTCGCCCGCCGCACCTGAAACGGGAATCTCTCCGCCGAAAAGCTCGGGATCGCATTTTCCGTAGACGTATGAAGAGGGGCAAACCCTCGGCAGCATAGACATAGGAACGCCAACAAGGCGGCAAAGCTCCTCGTCCCACTCGAGGGTGTTGATGTTAAAGAGCATAGTTCGCGATGCGTTGGAAACGTCTGTCACGTGTTCGCCTGTCAGATTCCAGATAAGCCAGGAATCAATAGTTCCGAAAAGAAGCTCTCCTGCCTCGGCCTTCTCACGGGCACCGGGAGCATTGTCAAGTATCCATCTGATCTTCGCACCCGAGAAATAAGCATCGGGAAGAAGACCTGTTTTTTCGCGTATAAGATCGCCATATCCCTGCTCCTTAAGAGAGTCGCAGAAGGGGGCAGTTCTTCTGCACTGCCATACGATAGCATTATATATGGGCTTTCCTGTGCTTTTCTCCCATACAACGGCAGTCTCGCGCTGATTTGTGATACCGATTGCGGCAATTTCTGCGGCGGTAGCGCCGCAGTTTTCCATAGCCTCGCGGGCAGAGAGAAGCTGCATTCGCCAGATCTCCTCCGCATCGTGCTCAACCCATCCCGCCTTGGGGAATATCTGAGTGAACTCGTGCTGTGCTACTGCACGGATGTCGCCTTTCTTGTCGAAAAGCATTGCGCGAACGCTTGTGGTTCCGCTGTCAAGGGCAAGGATATATTTTTTCATAGTTTTGTACCTTATATATTATATTTTAGAAAGAAGCCATTCTGATATATCGGCGTGGACCTTTTTTCTGTCCTTCTCGTTAATAATCTCGTGGCGCTGACCTTCGTAGGCAAGAAGGGAAACGTCAGTAATACCGAGTGTGCGGCAGAATTCATAGTAAGCCTTAGGAACCTTTCCGTATGCGCCCACAGGGTCATCGTTGCCCGCCGCAACAAGGATGGGAAGGTCTTTTCTGATTTTATCTGTATCAGTCCTCTTTGAAAGGAAGAGAAGGGTGTCGTAAAGGGCGAGGAATCCTCCTGCGGTGAAGGTGTAGGAGCAGAAGGGATCGCGGTCGTATTTTGCAACTATCTCGCGGTCGGAGGATATCCATGCGTGGTTTCCTTCTTCTTTGGAAAAACGGCTGTTGTAGCCTGCAAATGAAATATCGGTGAGAAGCTTTGAGCGATGATTAAAGCCGAAAAGCTTGCCGATAAGAGTAGCAAGAGCCTTGCCTGCAGAGAGAGCAGCCTTGGGAGGCTCGCCTGTGCCAACGATAAGCGCGCCTGAAAACTTCTCGCTTGCGTAGGTGATAAGCCTGCGAACAACGAAGGAGCCCATGCTGTGGCCGAGAATGAAATTGGGAAGGGAGGGGAAAGTCTCCTTTATATAATCGGTAACTCTCAGAGCGCAGGAGCAAAGATGAAGGCTGCCGCCCTTTTCCTTAATATAGCCGAGAGAGTCGGCATCGGGAGCAGTAAGACCGTGGCCGGGCTGATCGTGGCCCACAACGGCAATGCCGCGCTCGCAAAGAAAGGAGGCAAGCTCATCGTATCTGTCAATATATTCAACCATTCCGTGAACGATCTGCAAAACGAGGGCAGGGGGAGTATCGGGTGTCCACTGAATGCAGTGAAGATTTTCACCCTCAAAGGGGATAAAAAATTCTTGTTTTTTCATTATAAACCTCAGAATTTCGAAAAATAATTATTATAATATTATTATAACATTCATTCCTCTTTATTTCAACAGAGAGATTTTCGGGGTAAAATAAGAAATTACAGAAATTTTTATGGTAAAAACATGGGGGGAGAGGAGGTCAAAAGCTCAAATATGGGAAAACGAAGGAAAAAGACGCAAAAAAACTTAAAAAATTCAAAAAAATCGAAACTTTTTTTAAAAAAGGTATTGCATTTTAAAAATTCTGTGCTATACTATTAAACGTTGAGGCCCGTTGGTCAAGCGGTCAAGACGCTAGCCTCTCACGCTGGAAACGGGGGTTCGATTCCCCCACGGGTCACCAAAAAAATTCCTCGGACTTGTTCCGGGGAATTTTTTTACTTTTTCACTTTTCACTCTTCACTCTTCACTTTTCTCTTCCGAAAGGAATTTTTTTGGAAGTAATAAGTAATAGTGAATAGTGAAGAAGTAAGGTAGCTTTTCGCTTTGTCGAAAAGCTTTTTTGTTTTAAGTAGAAAAGTAACAGATTTTGTGGTACAATGAGATAAATAAGAAAAAGGTGGTATTGCTATGACTGAAAGTGCTTTAATGATCAAATCCAAGACCTTGGCGCTTGATGTGATAAAGGCATGTAAAGAATTAAGGGCATTGAAGTGTGAAGGTGCGCTTATTAATCAATTTTTGCGGTCGGGTACAAGTGTTGGTGCAAATATAAGAGAGGCTTTTTATGCTCACGGTAAAGCTGATTTTATTGCCAAGCTGCAAATAGCGCTCAAGGAATGCTCAGAAACGGAGTATTGGATTGAGCTGCTTTTAGAAAGTGGATATTATAACGATAAATCCTTGTTAGACAAATGTACGGAAGTAAAAAGAATTCTGATTGCGTCTATCAACACAGCAAAGGAGAACACAAAATGAAAAAGTTGTATATTTATCTTTCTTTTTCCAATGAGCAGGTAGATGTTATATGTGAAAAGATGGCATCAAAATTACCTTCGCAGACATTCTTGGGATTTTGGGGAAAAATAGAATTCAATAAAGAAGAATGTATAACAACAATATCCTCAACTATAAATTATTTTCTTAAGTCTGATATATCAGAAATCTATTTTGGTGTTGACGAAGCTGATCTGTCCGATGTTTTGGAGAGAGTTAATACAGACAATGTTGAGATAATCAAAGTTCACCACGAAGATTAAACAAGGCATCCGAAAGGATGTCTTGTTTGTTTGTAAAACGAAAACCACGCGATAGTCGCGTGGTTGAAAAGAGGTTAACCGATGAGAAAAAATCCTCCGATTGTGTTAAGATAGAAACGACCTGCCAGTCGAAAAAACACAATCGGAGGATTTATCTATG
>JAZUAR010000018.1:0-4978 GCA_045638055.1 Candidatus Avispirillum sp. | reverse complement strand
TACACGGTTTACCGCGGTAATAACGGAATCAGACTGTCTATACTGCTTAATTACGCTCTCAGTCTGAAGCATATACTCAGTTTTAGCCATTATTTAATCCTTTCCTGACGGGATTTCCGTCCTATCGTTTGGTTTATTTATTATTTCAGATATTTATTACGTAAGGATACGAATTATTCGTCGTCCTTACCGCCGCCACCGTTCTCGAGGGAGTAACGGTTCTTGAAGTAGCTCTTATAGGGGAGGTATGCGGAGAAGAATCCACATCCAACAGACATTACGACTGCGATTACAAGAGCATACCAGGGCATATAGAAGGTGTAACGGACATACTCGCCTGTGAAGTTAGGAACTATTACGTTATACGCATAGAACATGAGATAGCTTCCCAGGTAGCTGAGTACGATACTTACGATGAGTGAAAGAACAGACATGCTGAGACCGCCGATGAGGTAGATCTTTCTGATGTCGCTTCCGTTTGCACCCATAGACTGGATAATATTGAACTCCTTCTCTCTCTTGAAGTAGTAGAGGATCTGAGAGAAGAACCAGATGATAGGTGAAATACAAAGGATGAGGATGGAGATAGCAATATAAAGCTCGTTATAGTGCTCATCTTCCTTAATATCATTTTCAGCAAGCTGATTGAGGTCTGTGATTACGATAGAACCGATCTTGCTCTGACCATCTTCAGAAACAAGGTCGCGGAGGTTGTTCTCGATGAAGGAGATATGATCATCATTCATATGGAAAACGTTATCCTCGCCGTACTTTGCATCGTAGGTGTAGATATTCAGCTTAGTTGTTGTGGACTCTCTTCCTGTTACCTGTGTATATACGTCGTTAAGCATATAAACGGGAACGCTGCCGGAAGGAATATCCTTGATTACAGCACATACCTCGAACTCCTGATAAGAGAACGCATAGTTTCTGATCTGGTTACGGAGAAGTGTTGTGCCTGTGAGGTTTGCATCTACGTCAGCAACCTGTCCGGTCTTTGTAGAAGCAACAACTACGTCGCCAACATCGAAGTTGAACTTTGAGATATTGGAAATAGAGTCACCAACGATTACATACTGCTTTTCGGGAGTGCTCTCGAGGATCTTTGTGATATCACCCTCGATTGTATACTGACCAAGGAACTCGAGAAGGTCATCGATGTTACCCTTGTTAACAGCCTTATATACAACCTGGTTTGTTACCTTATAGGAGCCCTCGCCTGCATATGCAGTGTATGCATCTTTCTTATCGTATACGATAAATCCGGATGCGAGAGGCTTGATATCCTTCTTATTAACGAGCATGAAGGAGGGCATATATCTTGCTTCAGTTGCAGGGCTGCGCTTGAAGTCAGGATCGCCGTCCTTAGGTGTTGCATTACCTGTAGACTCAATACCTGTGATTACGTTGAAGGTCTTGGAGAACTTCTCCTCTGCGCCCTCAACATCGAACTTTTCAAGATCCTTCTTGAACTCAGTTCTGAACTCAGCATTGATCTCATGGATAGCATCACTGAGATTCTTGTTATAGGAAGCAGTTGTGTTATCTGCGTTGATCTCAAGTGTGTACTGTGCTCTGGGATAGTTAAGGTCTGTTGTGTAGATGTTTGCAAGATACAGACCGCAAATAAAGAGCGCACAGAAGATGATAGCTGATGTAAGAAGCTGTACGTTGTACTTACGGAATCTCCAGAGAGAGTACATCTCGTAGTGACCGGGGAAGGTCTTGCCGAGAAGGTTGAAGGACTTTCTGGGAGATGTTACAAGGTTTGAGTTATCCTCTGTAACGATAAGGGACATGGGGTTACGCATAGATGTAACTCTCATGGGCGTTACTACAGAGATGAACACAACGATCGTGCCGAAGAGGAACAGGAGCAGGATCATAGTGAAGTCAAACGCAAACTTG
The DNA here is from genome assembly GCA_045638055.1 of Candidatus Avispirillum sp. Classification (GTDB taxonomy): domain Bacteria; phylum Bacillota; class Clostridia; order Oscillospirales; family CAG-272; genus Avispirillum. The sequence continues at coordinate 3,070 of JAZUAR010000018.1, read as the reverse complement.
AAGCCTGAAGGCAGGTAGATAAGGAATACAACGAGTGTGGATACAAGAGCTGCGGGGATGAACGTTGTAAGCATAATTACAAACATTTCCCAGAATGCAGTTACAAAGAGCATCTTGAAATCTGCACCGAATGTCATGTATACACCGTATGTAAACTTATACTGGTTCAGTCTGATATTGTAGATAGAAGTCAGAAGGAACACAGAAAGAACGAGAAGAACTGCAGTAATGATCCAGAAGGTTACGTTGTTTGCAGCAACTCTGTTCTCATACTCGAGAAGGAGAGTTCTCTCTGTTGTATAGTTCTGATAAGAATATCCGGGCTCAAGAGATGCGAGCTTTGATACGAAGTATGTCTCGAAACGCTCACAGTACTTCTTAACTGTCTCGGAATCTGCAATTGCACCGGTCTCACGGTCGAGCTTACCGAAACGGATAAAGATATCGTATTCGTATTTCTGCTCAGCTGTGTTGTATCTTTCGATGGGACCGTGACCGTCTTCCTCTGTGAGGATATAGTAGGTCTGTCTGTTACGGTCTGTTGTGAAGGCTTCATCCTTACCGTAGTCCACAAGGAAATTGTACTGACCCTGTGTCAGATTTCTGATAACATAATGATACTCATACTCTTCTGCAATCTGGTCATAAGCAACTTTATTGTTGTTAGTTGACGAAATAGCCATCATACCAAACAAAAGCTGGATGATGAATATTGCGGCGAAGAAGCAACAATACTGCTTAAAGTTGAAGAATACGCTTTTGAATGCTATCTTGATGTGGCGTGAAAGGTATTCCCAAAGTTTCTCAAACATCGCTCTGCGGCACTGTATGAACAGTGCTTCCTCCTTGAAAAAATTGCCGTTGCAACGGGTAAATCGGCATAAATACCCCAACCCGAATACTTTATATAATTATACGATTCTTCTGCGAAAAATGTAGCCTATTTTAAGAATAAAATATAACAAAAATACAACCGTTTTTTTGTGCAACCTTTCAAAATTATGTGCAAAAATCGAATTTTATGTACTTTTTGTCTTATTTGTGACAATTAGCCGAAAATGTGATTTTTTGTAATCTTTACAAAAACTTACACTCTTTCATTGACAACGACAAAATCCCGTGGTAAAATGTAGCCACCATAGAGAGTGCGCAAGGGACAGCCCCTGGGACCGCACAGCAACCTACCGCCCGACGGCAAGGTGCTAAAGGCTGAATGATGGACGGAATATTTTCTTCCCTCCCATTTTGCGGGAGGTTTTTTATTCCTTTTTTTCTATCCCTATTGACCTTCATGATATATTATTATAAAATGTAATAAATAGGGATTTTTAAAAGAATCCTGAAAGGAGATATATGTTCAACTTCAAGCACAACGATAAATACAAAACGATCGCACTGTATTCCCTGGCTGTTATCGTTTCATCTGCCCTTATCATCATGGGCATTCTGAACTTCGGTGCTGTCATAGGTGCTGTGGAATATTTCTTCGGTGTTCTTTCACCGTTTATTTACGGATTTATAATCGCATACCTTTGCAATCCCATACTCAATTTTTACGAAAAACGAGTTTTTGCTTTCAAAAAAGCAAAAAAGGATATGTCAAAGCTCAGAAGGGCTCTTTCCCTGACGCTCACTGTCATTACTGCACTTGCTATCCTTGCAGTTCTTTCGTATGCGGTCATCCCCCAGACCCTCGCAAGCATAAACGATCTGGGAAGCAAGCTCAACACATATCTTTTGGAGCTCCAGAAGCTGGCAGATGAGCTGACGGTGAAATATTCCCCCATTCTTCTGAATACGGAATACACCTCCGTCAAGCAGATGCTCTCCGACCACGAGATCAACTTTGATATTTCAAGCGTTGTATCAAACTCATTCGTTATCTTCAGGGACGGACTTGACCATGCCCTTTCCATCGGCTCAAAGCTTGTGGGCGAGGTGATCAATCTGCTCATGGGAATCTTCCTTGCGGTATATTTCCTCATCAGCAAGGAAAAGCTCTGCGCGCAGTTCAAAAAGCTCCTTGCAGCGCTTCTCTCAAGACGTGCTTACCTTAACACCATCCGTGTTGCAAGACACACTCACAAGACCTTCGGCGGCTTTCTCATAGGAAAGCTGATAGATTCAGCCATTATCGGAGTTCTTTCCTTTGTGGTTCTCTGGATTCTGAAGATGCCCTATTATCCCCTTCTCGCAGTTATCATCGGTATCACGAATATCGTCCCCACCTTCGGACCTATCTTCGGAGGAATCATCGGCGGAGTTATCGTAGTTATCGTATCCCCCGAAAGCCTGTTGGTTTTCATTATCTTCGTTCTTCTCATCCAGCAGCTTGACGGAAACGTCATCGGCCCCTACATCCTCGGAGACTCCATCGGCATCAGCCCCATATGGGTCGTTATCGCGATCATCCTCGCAAGCGGCTTCTTCGGCTTTGCGGGTATGGTTCTCGGCGTTCCCGCCGTTGCTGTTATCTATACTCTCGTCAAGCAGGGCTGCGAGCGAAAGCTGAGAAAAAAGAATATGCCCAAAAGCACTGAGTTTTATAAGAACGATCCGCCTATAACGGACGAGCTTGATCCCGGTCAGATAATCATCGATAAGGACACCCTTATCCCCGAGATCACCTCAGAGGACGATATCCCCGAGCCTCTCACCGTTAAGGAGTCAAGCTCCTTTAAAAAGCTCACTGAATTATTTAGTAAAAAAACGAAAGGTAATAAATAAAATGAAAAGACTTTTTACATCCGAGTCCGTAACTGAAGGACATCCCGACAAAATATCCGATAAGATCTCCGATTCTATTCTCGATGCCATCATCGCAGCTGACCCTGCGGCTCGTGTTGCTTGCGAAACATTCGTAACAACAGGCCTTATCAACGTAATGGGCGAGATCACAACAAGCGCATACGTTGATATTCCCACAATCGCTCGTGAGGCTGTTCGTAAGATCGGCTACGACCGCGCAAAGTACGGCTTTGACTGCGACACATGCGGAGTTCTCTGCTCTATCCTCGAGCAGTCTGCAGACAGTGCTCTCGGCGTTGACAACTCCGCTGAGTCCAAGGCG
>JAZUAR010000017.1:0-43703 GCA_045638055.1 Candidatus Avispirillum sp. | reverse complement strand
TGTCCAGCGCCATACGCCGTCCTCACCGCGGGTGAGGGCGCCTGTTTCATGGTCCGCTGTGATAACGATAACCGTATCTCTGTGGCACATCGCGTAGGTTGCGGCGTAGGCTGTCAGCTTATTCAGTCTTTTCACCGCTCTCATCGCGTTATCGTAGTCCTTTTTCTCGCTGTATTTGTCGATCATTCCCTCTTCGGTCATAATAAAGAAACCGCCGGGGTTATCATCGCACTTATCAACAGCCTCCTTGAATTTATCAAAAATATCGTCGCTGTCATAGCTGCACCAGAGATAGTTAGGTGCAAGGCGGCTCTTTTCAAGGGCCTTCTGCTGCTCGAGGATGATTTTCTTGTCCTGTCTTGTGTAGTGATGGATAAGAAAGGCATTGGGTGTGGCGCCCGTTACTTTGTCCGTAGAAAGGACGGCAGTGGCCTTGCCCATCATTGTTGCCACCTCGCGCACGTTCTGAACGGAGCGGTATTCGTTTTCTTCACCGTCGCCGTCAAGGTCTGCGGGAACCATGCCGAGAGCGCCGTTGAGGGTCTTATATCCTGTTGAGAGGGCTGTTGCCGACGCGGCGGAGTCTGTTGTGCTCTGCTGCGCGTTCAGGGTTATGGCATCGCCGATATGGTCAAAGGTGGAGGGCCAGAAGGTGGAGAATGCTTTTTCATCGGGGGCAGATATGGTGCCTCCTGCGTATTCAACCACTGCGGCGGGATCGGTTGCCATTACCGTATGGTTAAGACCCATTCCGTCGCCGATGAAGTAGAAAACGTTTTCGGGAGTGACCCATTCAACGCTTCTTTGAATAGCTTCCTGAGAAATAGTAACGTATTTTTCAGTATTCCATTCAGATTCGGAGCCTTCGAGGATGGAGATAATATGTCCCGCGCCTGCGCCTACAAGGTAGTCGTTACCCTTCAGCACTATTTTTGTGCCGTTTGCCATGCAGAGGTATTTTTCCTCGCCAGCCTCGGATACAGCACTTTCGGGACGGTTTGTGTTTCCTATAAGAATTTCGTAGTCCCTTGCGGCCTTGTCATCTGTGCGGATGGAAAGCTCAGCTCCGCAAAGGCTTTTGATCGTGTCTCTGAGGATCTCAGCCGTCCAGGATTCAAAATCCGTGGCATTTTTACCGATAACGATAGAATACTCGGATACGTTTATCTCGTTGAGAAAAATTGCAGAAAAGCGCTCGCCGGGTAGATATTCTCCTGAGAGCATTGAGCGAAGGACCTTGCGGTCCGCATCGTTTCGGAGCCCGTCATCGTTGACGTCTGCATTTTTTTGGTTGAGAATAATGCTCTCGCCCAGCACGTGGCGGGCAAGATAATTGGAGTCAAGGGCGTTGACCTTGCCGTCGCCGTTGCAATCTCCGATAAGATCGCTCGCCTTATGCGCGCAGGAAAAGAGGCAAAGGGCACATAAAGCCGCGGCAATTGCGGCGGCTGTTATGCGAATAAAAATATTTCTTATTTTCATGATTATGACCCTACCTTTCTCCGTCAGCGGTATCTGTTTTTGCGGCGTCTACCGAGGAGGTAGGCCTTGCTGAAAACGTAGGCAATGGAGAAAATAACGATGCAGACAAGGGTTGCTATAAAGAATTTACTCTTTGTAAATTCGCTTATGTTGTGTAGGCTGTACAGCATATCGCTTCTTTCAACGTCTGCCGTTGAGATAAGGTCTGAGCTGCCGATGGGGTCGTTGTTGTAAAGCACGGTCACTCGCCCCACAAGGTCGCCCTTTTTGACGGGTGCCTGCAGCGACTCCGTGTTTGTCGTCCAGCTGAAGGTTATTTCCTTTTCTATATCCGTGTCCGCAGGGAGATAAACTGTGAGAGAATCGCTTGCAACAAGGGTGACGTGGTCAACGCCTGTAGCAAGAGTAACTGGTATCTCGCACATGATCTGCTCGGGGGAAAGAACGTCAAGATAAAGGAAGGAATCAAATGCCCAGTCAAGAAGATTTGCGGCATTGACGTAGGAGTAGATGGTGTTTTCCACCTTTTCTGCGCCAAGAACCACGCAAAGGTAGGTAAGATCACCGTTTGAGGCTGTTGTAACAACGGAATAACCGCCCTCATAGGTGCTTCCTGCGTTCATACCGCGGGCATTTTTGTAGTAATAGTCGGTTTCGTAGTAAAGTGAGAGGAGGCAGTTGCGGTTATAGACCGTCATAGCATCGCTCATATTCGTTTCGGAAACGGTATAGCGAAGAAGGGCGGCAAAATCCATAAACTGCTCGAGGTTGTAGGCGTGGAGTGCGATGAGGGCAGTATCGGCGGCGGTTGTCACCATATTCTCATCGTGCATACCCGTAGGGTTTGTGTAGCGGGTATTGTGTGCGCCAAGCTCGTTTGCGCGCTTGTTCATGAGGAGAATAAAGTCCTCAACGGAATCGGCGGCAGTAAGAGCAAGAACGTATGCCGCATCATTTGCGCCGTTAACGAGCATAGCTCCCAGCATATCGCGGATTACTACTCTCTCGCCTGTTTTCAGACCGATGTTGTTGCCCGAAACGTAGGACATCATTTCCGCAGTAACGGTAACAGTCTCATCAAGGCGGTCCTTCAGGGTTTCGAGAGCAACGATACCCGTCATAAGCTTAACTGTGGAGGTGGGATAGACCTGCTCATCGGCGTTCAGCTTATAAACTGCCTTTTTGTTTTCCAGATTATAAAGATAAACAGAGGAGGCATGAGAGACCTCAGGGTCCTCAAGGGCATTGACCGACACCGGTATCAAAAGAAAAGGGATACTGATAGCGATGGCGAGAACAATTGCAAGAAATCTGCCGAGTTTGTTTTTCATCCGGTGTCTCCTTTCAAAGATTTAATGAATAATGAATAATGAATAGTGAATAATGAATAATTATTGTGGATTTTTGCCCCAAGGGCAAAAATCTTCATCACCTATTCACTCTTACTTATTACCTTTTACTTGCACGGAACGTGCTTATTCGCCGTATTCTGTAGCGAAATAGTCGAGGCATTCGGAAATATCGATCTTGATCTGACGGCGCAGCGCGTCAACAGAGTCAAACTTCATTTCCTCGCGAAGGCGCTCGTAAAACTCTACTCTGATCTTTTTATCATAAAGATCGCCGGAGTAGTTGATGATATGAGTCTCGCAGTTCACGGTTCCCTCGTTGGAAACGGTGGGGCGAACGCCTACGTTTGCAACGCCGAGATAGATCTCTCCGTTAACGTAGCAGGTGCAGGCATAGATACCCATGCAAGGGATGATATGTCCCTCGGGGAAGGACTGGTTTATTGTGGGAATACCCATAGTTCTGCCAAGCTCGTTGCCGTGGAGAACGGGAAATTCAATAGAAAAAGGGTGTCCGAGAAGCTTAGATGCGCCGGAAATATTACCGTTTGTAATATATTCTCTGATAAGAGTTGAGGAAATAACCTCTCCGTCGCTGAGAACTGCATCTACAACAGAGGCCTTAATGCCGTTTTCGCAAGCTAGCTCGCAAAGAAGGTCGGAATTTCCCTCGCCGCCCTTGCCGAACTTGAAATTGAAGCCGCAGATAACGCCACCCACCTTCAGATCTTCGCAAAGGTAGGATGAAACGAAATCGGATGCGCTCATGTCACAAACATGAGAAAAATCCTCAAAAATCGCAAAGTCAAGGCCGTAATCTGCAAAAAGCTGAAGCTTTGCAGACATATCTGTAAGGCAAGGAACGCTATCGCCGGATCTTGCCACAGAGGTGAAGGTCCAGGCGCAGCTGTAAGCGCAGGAGCCGGACTCCTTCATGCCCTTTGCGCAGTCAAAAAGCTGCTGATGGCCGCGGTGTACACCGTCAAAATTACCGAGACAAAGCACCGCTCCCTCGGGAAGAGAGGAAACGGGTGTGCATTCGGGAAGCTTATAAATAGTCAAGACTACGTCTCCTTTGGGAAATTATATGCCCAGGTAGTTCTTAACAAGCTCGCGCATAAGCTCATCGCGGTCGATACGGCAGATGAGAGCTCTTGCGCTCTTGTGGTTTGTGATGTATGTGGGGTCCTCGGAAAGGATGTAGCCAACAAGCTGGTTGATGGGATCGTAGCCCTTTTCTCTGAGAGCCTGATAAACTGCTGCAACTATTGCGTGCATCTCCTGATTCTTGTCGTCGTGGAGAGAGAATTTCTGTGTCTTAGCGTGCTGTTCAGTCATTTTTATAATTCCTTTCTTGGGGAAGAGATTTTGTTATTATTTATTGCAAAACCTTTTTTGAAAAAAAGGTTCTGCACTCCAAAAAACTTTAAAAAGAGGATCAATTAATCTTTTTGAAGTTTTTTGCGGAGCTTTTTTACAAAAAAGCGACCGTTATTCTCCCTTTGACTTCATTGTAGAAAGATCGTAGGGGGTTGTCTGGTATACGAAGTAGTTGAGCCAGTTGGAATAGAGAAGATTTGCGTGGCTTCTCCATGTTACGAGGGGCTCCTTTGTATCGTCGTCATCGGGGAAGTAATTCTCAGGCACCTTAATGGGAAGACCTGCGTTTTTGTCGCGGAGGTATTCCTTCTTGAGGGTGTCGGCGTCATACTCGGAGTGGCCTGTGATGAAAATCTGGCTTCCGCCGTGGTTGGATATTGCATAAACTCCCGCCTTTTCGCTGGATGCAAGGATCTTCAGCTCGGGACAAGCCTCGATATCCTCACGCTTGATATATGTATGGCGGGAATGGGGTGCGGGGAAAATATCGTCGAATCCGCGAAGGAGGATGGAATCCTTTTTATCCTTCTTATGATCGAAGATACCGAAAAGCTTTTCCTCGAGGGGATGCTTTTTGATACCGTAATGGTAGTAAAGACCTGCCTGTGCGCCCCAGCAGATGTGGAAGGTGCTTGTAACGTGGGTCTTTGACCATTCCATAATACTGCAAAGCTCATCCCAATATGTCACGTCCTCGAAGGGCATCTGCTCAACGGGAGCGCCTGTGATGATAAGACCGTCGAAGTAATCGTCCTTCACGTCCGCGAAGGTGCGGTAGAAGGAGAGCATATGCTCGGCGGCAGTGTTCTTTGCAACGTGGGATGCTGTATGAAGAAGCTCGAGCTCCACCTGAAGAGGAGTGTTTCCGAGGAGGCGGGCGAGCTGTGTTTCTGTGGTGATCTTGGTGGGCATCAGGTTAAGGATAGCAATTTTGAGGGGTCTGATGTCCTGAGTTATCGCTCTCGTTTCAGTAATAACGAAGATATTCTCGCCGAGGAGAGTCTGTGTTGCCGGTAAGGCGTTTGGAATCTTGATAGGCAAGGGGGATCCTCCTTAGCAATCTACTTTGGAAAGTGCGTTTTCAATATCTGCAAGGATATCGTCGATATGCTCGATGCCTACGGACATACGAACAAGGTCAGCGCCGATGCCCGCGTTAACGAGCTGCTCGTCTGTGAGCTGACGGTGTGTTGTGGACGCAGGGTGAAGAACGCTTGTACGGGCGTCAGCCACGTGAACTACGATATTTGCAAGGCTGAGGGAGTCCATAAACTTCATAGCGCTCTCTCTGCCACCCTTGACGCCGAAGGAAACAACGCCGCAGGACTTGCCGCCGAGGTACTTCTTGCACTTTTCGTACTCGGGAGAGGACTCAAGCGCGGGATAGTTTACCCAGCTGATCTTTTCGTGGTTCTGGAGATACTTTGCAACTGCAAGGCCGTTCTCGAAGTGGCGCTCCATACGAAGTGCAAGAGTCTCAAGACCGAGATTGAGGATGAATGCCGCCATAGGCTGAGGGGAGTTACCCAGGTCACGGAGAAGCTGAACGCGTGCCTTTGTGATATAAGCTGCCTCACCGAACTGCTCTGTGTAGATAACGCCGTGGTAGGAGTCATCGGGAGTTGTAAGCTCGGGGTACTTGCCTGCAGCTGTCCAGTCAAACTTACCGGAGTCAACGATAACGCCGCCAACTACCGTTGCGTGGCCGTCCATATACTTTGTTGTGGAGTGAACAACGATGTCAGCACCAAACTCGAAGGGGCGGCAGAAAACGGGAGTTGCGAATGTGTTGTCGATAACGAGGGGAACGTTGTGGCTGTGAGCGATCTTTGCAAAATGCTCGATGTCGAAAACGTCGAGAGCGGGGTTTGCGATAGTCTCACCGAAAACGAGACGGGTGCGCTCGTCAAAGAGGGCGTGGATCTCGTCGTCTGTCATGCCGGGAGTAACGAAGCGAACCTCAATGCCGAGGCGCTTGAACGTAACTGCGAAAAGGTTAGTTGTACCGCCGTAGATGGAGGAGGAGCAAACGAAGTTGTCTCCGCAGGAAGCGATGTTCAGCACTGCGCTTGTAGAAGCTGCCTGACCGCTGGATACCATCATTGCGCCAACGCCGCCCTCGAGAGAAGCGATCTTCTTCTCAACGAAATCAACGGTGGGGTTGGAGATACGGGAGTACATATGACCGGGAGCGGAAAGGTCAAAGAGCTTTCCGAGATGCTCGCCGGACTCGTATTTATATGTAGTGCTCTGGTAAATGGGAAGAACTCTTGCCTCACCGTTTTCGGGCTTGTAGCCTTCCTGAATGCACTTTGTTTCGATCTTATAATTGTTCATAATAAGAGACCTCTCTTTTTATAGGTATACATCATATATTATATACTTGATGTATAAATTTTTCAATAGAAAAAGCCTAAATTTGCACAAAATACAAAAGAATTATTCTGAGAGGAGGTTGAAAAGAGAAGAGAGAATAAAAAAGAAAGATTTTTGCCCCGAGCAAAAATCATTTTTATTGAAAAAAGGGGAAATCACCACCGTGGGGGAGGATAATGTCTGCTTCTACCTTAACATCATTTGTTTTTAGTACTACAATTATGAAAAAAGAAGGTATTTTTATGGATATCAAAAAGAATGTAAAAAATTGTGGAATCATCTCAAAGATACGTTTGAACAGGAAGAAATTGCAGCGGGTTTTAGTAATGCCAATGGAAGGCTTTGAGTATGACCCTGCAACACTCGATGATAAAATGATAGATTCACTGTCTGATGATGCCGCTCGAGCTTTATTTTTTGATATTGGATTTATGGCTGTAAACGAGCTGTTTGGCGGAGATTTCGGAACATGGTACGAGGTTCTTGAATATGGCCTTGGATTTGACGCAGAGACAATTGATTTGCTGGAGTTCTGATCACAAGATATTCTGCTTTTTTATTGAACCATACATCCGTATAGAAAAAGAATACGATATTTATAAAGCTTCTCTGTTTGTAAGTAACAGAGAAGCTTTTTTTCGGTATGATCTACGTCATTTGCGGATACTGACAGCGTAATTTGCAGCACAAACAAAGGATCAAAAGTGAACGTTGACAGAGCGGGCATTCAGACTATTGGGTTAGATAATCTTCAAGTCCGCGAGGATAGGAGATCAGTGGGATTATCTCGAATATGAAACAAACGAACATACCTCAATTGAATAAAAAGCGAGGTGAATTTCGGTACAGGTTCATTTTTATTGCCCCGTTTTTCGAAAATTATTGCTGTTTCCCATGATGTAATAAAGTCGGATGGCTGGTGCGGAGAGGGAATATTTATACAGAAAAATACTTTTGTTATGTTTATTTTGGGGATTGAGCGGGTGATTTTTTGTGATATCGAAAAATGCCTCGGAGAACAGGTAAAAAAATGCAGAAAAACTGGCGAGGATTGTCAATATTCGTTGACTTTTGAGTTGTTGCGTATTATAATAAATTGGAATATATGTAATGTGCGTATTATATCTATAAGTAAGAACTTTCGTTTATGTGAAAGGCGGAGCTCTTATTTACAGGAGTACGGCGGATGCGATGGAAACGGTCGCAATGGTCCATTGTCAGCATTCGCGGTATGCCCCCCGTTTTATCGGATGAAACTACTGTCGGTATGTATAAAGAAAGGTATAACCGTTATGAGAATTAAACTTGCGATATTGGAAAAGGATCAGAGCTATCTTGCCAGAATCGTTACTGCATTCAACACAAAGTATGCAGACAAATTTGAGATCTACTCATTCACAGATAAGGATATAGCACTTGCTACTCTGGAGTCATCCAGAATTGACGTTCTTATCGCCAGCGACAGCTTCACTATTGATGCTGCGGCTATTCCCGGCCGTTGCGGATTTGCTTATTTCGTTGACTCCATGGACGTTGAGAGTGTTAACGATCAGAGAGCTATCTGCAAGTTCCAGAAGGCTGATCTGATCTACAAGCAGATTCTCAGCATTTATTCCGAAAGCTCCGGCCGTGCTTCAGGCCTCAAGCTCGGTGATGACAATGCAAGAGTTGTTGCCTTCGCTTCTCCCTGCGGCGGTGTTGGCACATCCTCTCTTGCTGCTGCCTTTGCGATCAGAATGGCAAAGCAGGGCAAGAAGGCGCTCTATCTCAATCTTGAAAAGTTCGGCTCCTCCGATGTTTACTTTGCAGGAGAGGGTCAGTTTGATATGAGTGATATTATTTTCTCCCTCAAGAGCAGAAGGGCAAATTTCGGTCTCAAGCTTGAAAGCTACGTAAAGCAGGACCACACAGGAGTGTATTTCTACTCTCAGGCAAAGTTTGCTCTCGATATGATGGAGCTCGGCAAGGAGGAAATATTAAAGCTTATTTCCGAGCTGAAGCTTATGGGAGCTTACGATTACATCGTTGTTGATATGGAGTTCTCTCTTTCCAAGGATGCGCTTGACGTTTTCCGCACCATGAACAACATTGTTATGGTCGGTGACGGCTCCGATATCTCCAATATGAAGATATTCCGTGCTTATAACGCTCTCGTTGTTCTCGAGCAGAACAAGGACGATTCCCTTCTTAATCGCATTTCTCTTATCTATAACAAGTTCAGCAACAAGACAAGCAAGGCGATCGAGGGTATTGAAATATACAATATCGGCGGTGCTCCCAGATATGAGCACGCAACAACAGAGCAGGTTGTTAATCAGCTTGCTAACATGAGTATATACGATAAAATCAGCTGATGACAGGAGGTGCTCATAATGGATGAAGCTTTGGAAATGCAATTGGTTACGGACATAAGAAAGTACGTAACTGACAACCTTCCCTTAAGTCAGCTCTCCAATGAGGAGCTTGAAGAAAAAATCGAGGATATAACCGAACAGCATCTCAGAGGTATTTACTGTCCCATTGAAAAAAGAGTATCCATTGTTCAGCAGGTATACAGCTCCATCCGAGGACTTGGTCTGCTTGATACTATTATGACGGACGACAGCATCACCGAGATCATGATCAACGGTCCCGACAATATTTTTATTGAGCAGAAGGGCCGTCTTCGTAAGCTGGATAAAACCTTTGAGAGTCAGAGAAAGCTTGAGGATATAATCCAGCGAATCGTTGGTATGGCAGGCCGTGAGGTTAACCAGGCGAACCCTATCGTAGACACAAGATTGCCCAACGGCTCCCGTGTTAACGTAGTATTGCCTCCCATTGCACTGTGCGGACCCACAATGACGATCAGAAAGTTCTCAAAAACTCCCATGACTATTGAGAAGCTGATCGAATACGGCTCCATTACCCGCGAGATTGCCGATAAGCTTGAGCTGCTTGTTAAGGCAAAGTACAATATCTTTGTATGTGGCGGTACAGGCTCCGGTAAAACAACGTTTCTCAATGCCCTTTCAAACTACATCCCCAAGGATGAGCGTGTTATCACCATTGAGGACTCCGCAGAGCTTCAGATAACAAGCATTGAAAACCTTGTAAGCCTTGAAACAAGAAATGCAAACTCTTCAGGCGCAGGTCAGATCACGATCAGAGATCTGATCAAGTCCTCTCTCCGTATGAGACCTGAGCGAATCATCGTAGGTGAGGTTCGAGGCGGTGAGGCGCTGGATATGCTCCAGGCGATGAACACAGGTCATGACGGTTCCCTTTCAACAGGCCACGCAAACTCAACAAAGGATATGCTCAGCCGTCTTGAAACCATGGTGTTGCAGGGAGCGGCAGGTCTTCCCCTTGAGGCTATCAAGCAGCAGATAGCATCAGCAGTAGATATTATCATTCATCTTTCCCGTCTCCGTGATAAGTCAAGAAGAACGATGGAGATCACAGAGGTTCTGGAATACGAAAACGGCGAGATCGTTCTCAATCCTCTGTACGTTTTCGAGGAAGATGAAAATAGCACGATGGAAAGTGTTTCCGGAATACTCAGGCGCACTGAGAATCCTATGAAGAATGATCATAAGTTGCGCCTTGCAGGAATCAGAGAAATTATTTAAGGTGAATGTGGTGAGTAAGAAAAAAGAAAAATATATTCCCCTCACAGGTATAACCGGTGTGGGAGAGGATTACAACGTTTATAATTTGACCTTTACTGAAAGGCTCACGGGCTTTGCGATCGGCATGGCGGCAGGATTTGGAGCGTCGCATATTATGTTCGGCGTTTTTGTTGCAAGCCTTATCCTCGGCGCTATCGTTGGCATTATGGCAGTTCCCGTTTACAGAAATTATCTGCAGGCTAAGAGAAAAAAGGCTCTGCTTATGCAGTTTCGCGATGTTCTGGATTCTCTCAGCAACTCCTTCTCCTCAGGTAAGAACACTCCCGATGCATTTGCTGATGCTCTCAACGATATGAAGCTTGCTTACGGTGATAAAACACCTATGGTAAAGGAGCTTGCGATCGTAGTTAACGGACTTCACAACAGCTATGTTATTGAGGATCTGCTTCGCGATATGTCCCTGAGATGCGGTATCGATGATATTAACAGCTTTGCTGAGACCTTTGCCGTATGCAACAGACTCGGCGGCAACCTCAAGAAGATCGTTGCAGATAGCCGTGATATCATAAGCGATAAGATCGAGATCGAGATGGAGATCCAGACAACGGTTTCCTCAAGCCAGAATGATATCAATATAATGTGTATAATGCCCTTCCTCGTTGTGGGAATGATGGGTTCGCTGGGAAATGAGGCCATTACGGCAAATACTCCCATCAACATTATCGTTAAGATCATTGCGATCATAATGTTTGTGGTTGCATACGTGGTTGGCAGAAAAATCACTAATATCAAGGTGTAAAGGAGGATGTCTGAATGAACTACATGTTATCTTATGTTTTATGCGCAACAGGAACATTGATGGTTGCTTTCTGGGCGATCCTTTATCTGAAATATAAAAACAGCTTTGATAATATCATTGTTTCTATCGACCCCAAGAAATTCATGATGCCCGAACTGTTCTTTATCGGCTTCGGCGTTATGGATATGTTCAAGGTAAATCTCAAGACTGAGAGCGGCAGAAAGAAGGAAAAGAAGATTGCCGAGATCTACGGAGAAAAGTATGCTGAGTATTATCACTACTGCATTCTTGGCGGACAGATCACATATCTTCTGACGATCGCTCCTCTCGGACTTTTTCTCGGAGCCATAACTAACGATATTCTCTATGCTGTGCTTGCAATCGTAGCAACTGTCGCTATCATTGTTTCTCTTGATATGGATATCAGCAATGCGGTAGAGAAAAAGAGAGACGAGATCCTTTCCGATTTTCCCGAGATTTTGTCAAAGCTCACACTGCTTGTTAATGCGGGCATGGTTATCCGTGAGGCGTGGTCAAAGGTTGCCTACACATCTGACAGAGCTCTGTACAAGGAAATGCAGACAACAAGCCAGGAAATGACAAACGGTGTTTCCGATATCGATGCTTTTTACAACTTTGCGCAGCGCTGCTCCTTGAAGGAGATCAGAAAGTTTGCTTCCATCCTCACACAGAATATTCAGAAGGGTGGCAGCGAGCTTGCCATGAGCCTCAGATATATGAGTGAGGAAAGCTGGGAGGAGAAAAAGCACAGAGCCAAGCGTAAGGGCGAAACCGCAGGCTCAAAGCTCATGATCCCAATGATGATCATGTTTACAGGAATCCTGCTCATGGTTATTGTTCCTATTTTCGTCAATATGTTCTGATATTCGTAGGCCATAGAGCCAAAGGATATATATTCCAAAATTTAAAGTTAAGGAGGAAACGACAGTGAAAAAGTGGTTGATGAACAGCCTTTTCCGTATGAAGAATAAGGCAGAGAGCTTTCTTAAGGACGAAAGCGGCGAAGCTAATATCATTGCGATCATCCTGGTTATTATCGTAGTTATTGCACTTGTTGCAATTTTCCAGGAACAGCTTACAAACATCGTAAATGATCTTTTCACAAGAATCAGAGAGTCTCTTGGTCTCTAAGAGAACGAATGGAAGAATCCTCACACCGCCCAAGGCGGTGTGAGGTATCTGCCATTGTCAGACAGTTATTAAAGGAGTGGAAAAATGAAAGCCATTTTTAATAAATTCAAAAAAGATGATACAGGCGCTTCTTCGGTTATAGAAATGACCTTGATTTTTCCGCTTGTTTTACTTGTAATGGGCTTCCTTATTTATATAGCAAGCTATGTTATGCAGGGAGTTACCATCTACAACGATGCACAGCGTGTTGCGGTAGCGGCAAGCAGAGAGATAGGAATTCCCGGATATGAAAGACTTTATGAGGGTCAGGGCGTAACCTCAAAGGCCGATTTCAACTGGCCTGACGGCTCTTCGCCTTCCCTGGACGTTATCAATGATATGATGGCCAAGCATGAGCCTTACAGATATTGGGGCTTCAATCTTCTGGATCAGGATGAGACCACCACTCTAGAGTCTAACCTTGAAAGATTGGTTGCAAGCAATTCCTTCCTTGCTTCATCAAACGTGAATTGCGATATTACTACCGAAAACAACTTTTTGAGTCAGAAGGTCTATGTTAGGGTCGTGAAATATATTTCTCCCCCCGGTTTTCTCAGATCTCTCGGTATGACCGATGATATAAGCATTGATGTTACGGCAACGGCAATAGTCGGTGACCCTGCCGAGTTTATAAGAAATACCGATATGGTATTCGATCTGGCAGATTACGTACTGAACGATATGAAGATCGGATCAAGCAATCAGACGATTGGTGAGAGAATCGCAATTTATAAGCAGAAGTTTTCCGATATCGGTGCAAAGTTAGGATTATCGTGGTGATATTATGAATAAATTTTTCCAAAAAACTAAGGGCGCAATATCAATCTTTCTTGCGCTGGTCATGCTGCCTATGTTTACATGTGCAGGTCTGATAGTAGACGGTGCGCGTATATCTGCGGCAAGAACTGCGGTTACAGGAGCCGGAGACCTTGCCATGAATTCAGCTCTTTCGGAATATGAAAAGGTGCTTTTTGATGTGTACGGACTTTTCGCTATGTCCGAAACAACGGAGGATCTTGAGAAGAACGTTTCCCGCTATTTTTCCAATACTATTAATAATGAAGGAATTATGCAGGATAGCGACTCATACACCCGTAGTTTTATCAACAGTATCGGAAGCTGGTTCTCAACTGATGATGTAAGCTTTGATAATATTATCGATACAAAGGTGGAAAGCTTCGACCTCGTTGAGGTTCCCAATTCAGCACTCGCAAACCCCACAGTGCTTGAGCGACAGATCGTTGAATACATGAAGTATCGCGGCCCTGTCAGCATAGGAACAGGTCTTCTCACAAAACTCGGTTGCATCGGAGAAACCTCCAAGCAGACAAAGGCCCTTGAGGCGAAGGTTGATTATGAGAAGAAGCTGGATACGGTGCAGGAGGCATGCGAAACAGCATATGCCGCAATAAACTCCTTCAATGATACGGTGAGCGGCACAAAATTTGAAGAAGAAAACTATATGACAAAAATGGCCGAGGATATCGCAAGCGCGAAAGAAGATATCCAGAAAATGACCGAGTATATAGTTGCTCTCAGAAGCGATTCCCTGTCAGCAGAGTGCCTGTATAAAACATCCTACGGCTACAAAGAGCTTTCAAGCTTTTTGATCACCAATCAGCCCCTTGATCTTTTCAAGCTTGATTCAAATACAAGGAGATCTGTTACCGATCATTATGACGATTCCGAGGCAGACAATAAGATAATTGATACACTCAATTATATTGAAAGCTCCCTCACAGGAACAGTAACTCTTGTTCCTTTGTCTGACGGAACCTATGATTATGCTGAAACAGATTTCGCAAAAGCATTGGTTCGGCTTGATTCTTATTACAGAAATGATCTTCCAAGCCAGATCAATGCAATTCTTCTTCACAACGATGTTCCCGGAAAAAAGACAGTTTTTACGTATACATTGATGTATACATATTATTATGAGCAGCTCACAGAAGAGCAGCGTACAGCTTTTACAGAAAAAAACGAAGCATACTGTATGATCGCTCAGATTCTGCTGGCAAGCTCCGACTTCTGCAGCAGCTACAGAAACTCCTGGGAATCAAGTGCCAATGAAAAGGGTCGCGCTGCATCTGAAAAATTGTATAACTGGTACTCAAAGCTCGGTGATATCGAAACTAAGCTGACAGATGCAATCGAGGCTCTGGATACTGTTATTGAGAAGTCCGATGAGCTGGACTCCTCAAGAGAGGTTTGGAATAATAAGGTAAATAACCTGTCAGACAGCGAGATCAAGTCTTCGATGGAAAGCGATTACACAAACTCCGCAAAGAATATGAACAAAGATGCCATCGTGGCTCTTAAGACAGTTCTTGAGGACAATAAATCCCACTTTTCTTCTATAAAGTCGAAGCTTGACGGTATTACCTTCTACGATAAGAAGATATGCATCTCCGACTATTCTTCAACAGACTACTACGCACGTTTTTCTTCGAAAATACCGGAGAATGATATCACCAGCGCATCCGCTATGACATCAACTGCGGCAAATCTGATGAGCAATTACGTCAGTGCTGACGTCAGCAGTATTTCTCCCGCAACGTTTACGAAGATCACTGAGGATCAGCAGTTCTATAAGTATCTTAAGAATATTTGCGGTCCTGCAGCTGAGGTTGCAACAGAAGAACAGAAAGAGGATGCAAAGGGAAACAGAACTGAACTGATAAATCAGGGCAACGCCAGCAAGGATGCGGACGTTACAGGAATTACAACAGGCAGTTATATTACAGAGTCCGGACTTACCTCTGATATCAGTGCGGCAATCGAGTCTCTGGCTCAGGGAAATGATGCAGGCGCGGATTCATTTGATCCAACAAGCGTTGATTCCGAATCCGATGACGACAAAATGGCAGAAGACAGCAAGGCAAACCTTACAAAAATGTCCAATCTGCTTGAAGGATTTGCAAATATTGCGGAAACGGCAAGAGATTACGTTTATCTGGAAGAATATTTCACAGAAATGTTCAGTTGCTACACAACAGGTAAGGGTAAGGAAACAGATACAAAGACCCTCGGCCGTGATGATATGACAGGCAATAAGTTCTTCGGCAGTGAGATGGAATATATCCTGTACGGTAAGGACACTGTTGAGGCAAACCTGAATTGTATGAAGGCCACCATTTTTGGTGTTCGCTTTGCTCTGAATTCCATTTATGCACTTACAAGCAGCGATACCCGTACTCCTGCGTTGACAGCGGCGACCGCTATTGCAGGATGGACAGGATTCGGTGTACCTATCGTGCAGACAGTTATTTTGCTTGCATGGTCAATGGCTGAATCCTTTGTGGATCTTAATAATCTGTGCAGTGGTGAGCCCGTTGCTTTGTATAAGTCAAGCGAAACCTGGGTTCTTGGTATCAACGGAGCAATTCAGCTCGGTAAGGATGCTGCCAATGCAGTTGTTGATGACGTTTTCACAAAGATCGAGAACACTGCAGTAGATGCAATCAGCGATATTGAAACAACAGTTACTGAATATGTTGAAGATACAACCCGAGGTCTGGTGGAGAATATCCAGAGCAGAGTAATGACGTCCTTTGAAACTCTCGCTACTCAGATCGTTGGTGAAAGCAACTACAACCTGACAGAGGCAGACGTGAGAGAAAAGGTTGATAATCTTCTGAACAGCATGGAAGCCTCCGCCTCCGGAGACAGTGTGGCCGATAGAGCTACAAGGCTGGCGATTGATGCAATCAAAACAATTCGCCTTGACAATGCGGGCAGTGCTACTGGAATGACAGCACGCGATTATCTTGTCTCCGCAATTTTCTCAATCTATTCCGACGCAAAGGAAGGCTTGGTTACAGCCATCTCCAGCAGGGTTGAATCTATGCTTAATTACATTGTTGCTCCCATCCGTAATGCTATTAACGGTGCGGTATCCTCCGTTGGTGAAACACTTAAAACAGAGGTATCGGGAATCATCAGAGAAGGCGGAGATATGGTCAAGGAGAGGGTTAATTCTGCAATTGATAACTATCTCGGTGACCTTGGTGGCGGCGGTGGCGGCAGCGCAGCTATTGCATCAGGCTTTTCCCTTACGTATAAGGAATATGTAAAGGCGTTTATGCTGCTGTTCATTATTGCAAATAAAACCCCCATGCTTCAGAGATGTGCAGAGCTGATCCAGGCTAATGTTTCACAGAAAAATGCTTCATTTGATATCAGTAAGGCATATACAATGATTGAGGTGAACGCAACTGTTTCTATCAAAACAACATTCTTCAGTGTGCCCATATCATCAGGCATGGATGCAAACGGAAATCCTATCTATGATCTGGATTTCAGCAAAATCGGTTCAGACCGCCAGATAATCAAATACATTGGTATTCTTGGCTATTAAGGAGGAAATTAAAATGACAAAGAGAATTATTTCAGTATTATTAATAATAATGATGGTTTTTGCCCTTGTTGCCTGCGGAAGCGATAATAACGCATCCGATACAACAGCTACAAATCAGCAGGGCTCTCAGTCCGGTTCATCAAATAACAACGACGAAACCAAGGATACAGATGAGTCTTCTGTAAATGCAGATATGGCAAACGTTCTTGAGTTCATGAGCTATAATATCTATTATCCCACAGATGCAATGAAGAACCCCTCAGATTACGGTAATCTTGTTGGCGATTCCAATTACATTATTGTTGTTGAGGCTCCTTCAATTGCGGGTATAATTCATGAGGTTGATGATATTGCTGATGCACCCGAGGTATGCGAGGAATATATCACACATACTCTTGAGAGTAAGATGCGCAGTAAGTTTGATAACGGCAACACAACTCAGAATATTACAAAGACTACAAAGAAGACCTACAACGGAATCGATATGCTGCTTGTTGAGGGAACATTTGTTAATGACCTCGACGGCACAACATATGAGTACTATGCGATCTATCTTCTCGCAGGAGATAACGGCAATCATCCCGTTTATCTTGTAGGTATCCCCATGGTTGATGGTTATGACGTAGCTTCCATCGTTGAGGAAGTAGCAAAAAACATTAAGAAGCAGTATTAAAAAAGTTATTTAAGCAGGAGTGAGACTATGAGAGGTAAAGGCGAAAGAGGTTCATTTACAATTGAGGCGATACTGTCGCTGTCCATCTTCATGTTTGCTTTTATGGCCATAGTCTCTCTTGCAACGATTGCTAAGGTCGAAAGCACAACACAATATGCAATAGATCAGGTCGCAAAGGAAATCTCGCAGTACTATTATATTGCAGAAAGAGTCGGCGTTGCCAACACATCAACCGAGGGTGTTGATGAGATAGACGGCGCGGTTCAGGCGATTCTGGATTTTACAAACAAGACCACAGACGTTGCGGGTAACTACGACAGCACAACCTCTGCAGATCTTGATCAGATGATCGATAATCTTCCCGAGCTCACCAATGATGTTAATGCGGTTGCCGCTGCGGCAGGAAACGTGTATGAAAGCTTCGGTCCCATCTTTGAAGACCCCAAGGGCGTTATTTCCTCCCTTGCAACAATGATGGTAAGGCAGGTTGGAAACGAGATCATCACAAAGCTGGTAGCTCAGCCCTTGTGCAAGGCTCTTGTTCCCAAGTACATAACCTCAAACGGTGATGCAGATGAGGCGCTTGAGAAGATGGGTGTTGTTGAGGGCCTTGAGGGACTTGATTTCCGTATGTCATCCTTCCTTTCCGATCAGCGAAGCATAAACGTTGTTCTTGTATATAGGATCAAGGTAAACGGCTTTGGCCTTTTCGATGATACGCTGGTTATCAAGCAGACTGCAAGCACTGCGGCCTGGGTAAAGGGCGTATCCCTGGCGGACTCAAACGAAGCTTCCTCTAAGTGGGAGATGGGCGATTTTGAGCGCGGCAAGGAATATGTTGACGTGATTCAGGGTGAGAATCCTCATAAGGGCGTTGAGGAGGGCGTTGGTGTTGATATTTACGATCAGGAAACCAACACATTTACATCCGTTCATTCCATGAACGTTTTCTCACCTTCATATTCAGACTACAATAAGGTTGCCGCAAAGGATTCGGATCCCGAAAACTATTCCTTGAAAAAGGATAAGATCAAAGGTACGGTAAAGGGTTATGCAACGACCCTTAAGGAAAACGTGAATAAGATCGGTGATAACATCACAATGGAGGATGGCACACAGTGTCAGACTGCTCAGGAAAGCACAAAGCACAGAAATACCGAAATTATTCTTGTTGTCCCCACTGAAGCAAAATCCAATGCCGATAATCTCGCCATTCTCAATGAGATTGCAGCAGAGATCGAGGCTGAAACCGGTGTCAAGGTAAATATTACCTACAGAGATCAGGCACTCAAATAGGAGGAACACAAGTGATCAGTGCAATTGTTACAACTTTATATTCGGTCGCACTCATTGTTGCTTCCTTCTTTTATCTCAGGGCAAGATATCGCCTTTGCGAGAAGGGCAGCCTGCGTGAGGTTGCCGTAAAGAATATCAAATATCTGATACTTACGGTTATCGTTTTCGCGGCAATGATCACGGTTGAGTTTATATATGCAGTAAAGCAGGGTCCCTTTGCTGTTGAGGTTCTTATGAAGCTCATGAAATGGTCAACTCTGTTCTGGGGCTTATATCTTATTGCAAAGGTTGATTTTCACGAAAAGAAGATTCCCAATGAGCTGGGGATTGCGATGCTGATTTTGCGAGGTGGTTTCCTTGCATATGAGGTGATAGCAAACCTTGCGTATTGGAAAACAGCATTGGGCTACCCCATTCTCGGAGCTGCCATTGGCGGTATGATCATGGTGGTCGGCAAGCTTTTTTCCCGCAAGGGTGTCGGCGTTGGCGACATTAAAATGTTTATCATCATCGGCGCTTTTGTTGGCAGCGCAGAGATTCTGTCAACAATGTTCTATACTTTTTTTGTATCTGCCATCGCGGGAATTTTCCTGCTGATGACTAAAAAGGCAGGGCTTCGGGATTCTGTTCCCATGGCTCCCTTTGCCTGTATAGGCGTGGCTTTGGAATATTTGTTGCTTATGATTGGAGGGTAACTGAAATGAAAAAAGGAAATGCTGCTCTTGTATTAGTTGCTCTTATTGTGTTTACGGCGATTGCCTGGATGGGAGCTATTAAGGGTCAGAGCGAGGATAAGGCTGCTTATAAGGATTATATGAAGAAGGCGGCTTTGTACGAGGAAAAAGGTATTTATGTAGATGCGCTTGAGAACTATCAGAATGCTCTCGAGCTTAACCCCAAGGAGTACGATATCGTATTGAAGATTGCCGATATGTACTACAAGATGGGTGATATAAACGGCTTTATCGCTACCTGCGATAAGGCTATCGCAATGTCTCCCGAGGACCCTGTTCCTTATGTGAACAAGGCCAACTATTATATTTCAAAGGCACAGTATGGAGAGGCTATTAAGGTTCTTAAAGCTGCCACTGCCACAATTAAGGATAATGAGGAGATCAACAGCCTCAAGGCTGAGCTTTCCACCAAATGCATTGAAAAATATGTATCCTTAACAACAATTTCCAGCTGGCACCTTCAGGAGGATGTAAACTACGTTGCCGTTGAGGAAAAGGGCAAGTGGGGTATGACCTCTAAGGACGGTACACGTAAGATCCGCCTTCAGTATCAGTATGTTGGTGCATATGATGCTGAAACAGGCGTTATTCCCTGTTGCTTTGACGGTGAGTACTATTATATGGACCTCAAGGGCAACAAAAAGCTTATCGGAGAAAAGGATTATCAGTATCTCGGCTCCTTCGGCTGCGGCTATGCACCCGCTCAGCTTGACGGCAAGTACGGATATATTGATGCCGATTTCAAAGAAAAGAAGTTTGAATATGAATATGCAGGTGCATTCGCAAACAACGTTGCTGCAGTAAAGAAGGATGGCAAGTGGGCTCTTATCGATGATAAGCTGAAGGCTGTTACAGGCTTTGATTACGATGAGATCCTCCTTGATTCCAACGGATTCTGCTCCACATTCAATATTATTGTTGCGCGTAAGGGCGATAAGTACCTTTTTATAGATCATAATGGCAAGCAGGTCGGCAAAGAAAAGTTTGACGGCGCATCCATTGCAGCTTCAAATGATTCCTATATTGCCGTAAAGAAGGGCGATAAGTGGGGTTATGCAGACCAGAAGGGTAAAATCGTGATTAAGCCTGAGTTTGAAGGCGCTAAGTCCTTCTCTATGGGTATGGCACCCGTTATGGTTGAGGACAGATGGGGCTATATTAACACTGACGGCAAAATCGTTATCGAAACCAAGTATTTTGATGCCGGTGTATTTTCTCAGGATGGATCCGCTCCCGTAAAGAGCTCCTCCGCATGGAACTTCATTGTTCTTTGTGAATATGACGACTAAGGAGATAAACATGGAATTTACACATGAAAATCAGGGTACGAACTCTTACCTTGTATATGAAATAAAGGCAGACGATCAGATAGACTCTATGAGTCTCGGAATGCTGACAAACAACAAGATCAACGGATTTCTGACAACCTTCTTCACTCAGATGGATGCCCGTAAATTCATCAAGTACAACGTTTCCTCCAAGGTATCCGTAAGACAGTTCTTTACAGGTACCGTTAATAAGAAGAGACTTCTCGGTGTGTTCGAGGGTATCGTGGACGGACTTCTGTCTGCTGAGGATTATATGATCGATCCTGCATCTGTCATTCTCGATCTTGATTATATCTTCGCTGACGTTTCTACCTGTGAGGCATCTCTTATCTGCCTCCCCATTGCAGGAATTCCCGCAACAGACCTCAGCGCATTTTTCAAGGATATTATGTTCAGCACACAGTTTGATCAGACAGAAAACTGCGAGCATATTATTAAGATCATCAATTTCCTGAACAGCTCCCCCATGGTTTCTCTCACAGATTTCAAGGAGCTTCTGCAGTCTCTTAAGTCAGGCGCTCAGCCTGCACAGACAGCAACAGTAAAGCCCGCTCCTGCAGCTCAGCCTCAGGTACAGCCCCAGGCTCAGCCCCAGGTACAGCCTCAGGCACAGCCTCAGGTAACAAAACCCGATCCCGCACCCTCCGCAAAGACGCCTGAGCAGAATTTTGGTTCACCCGTTAACATTCCTCCCGTAAATCAGCCCAGAGCAACTGCTGCTCCTCAGCCTCAGGCACAGCCTGCAGCGCAGCCTGCACCTCAGAACGGTCAGAAGAAGATGAGCATGCTCGATCTTCTTATGCATTACAGCAAGGAGAACGTCGAGCTCTATAAGGCTCAGCGAGCATCCGAGAAGGGCGCTCCTCAGCCTGCAGCAAAGTCGGCTCCCGCTCAGTCAGCAAAGCCCGGTATGATGCCCAGCTTTGCAATTCCCGGTCAGGCAGCTCCCGCTCCTGCATCTGCATCTCAGCCTCAGGCGCAGCCTACAGCTCAGCCTGCAGCAAAGAAGATGGAAGCTCCCGCTCAGCAGCCTGCATACGTGCCCAGACAGGCACCTCAGGGTCAGGCGGCAAACTTTGGTGAGACAACTGTTCTCGGCGGCGGCACAAGCGGCGAGACCACTGTGCTGACAGTGGCAAACAATCCCACACAGGCGATCAATCCCCACATTATCCGCAAGAAGAACAACGAGAGAGTTTCTCTCAATAAGCCTGTATTCCGTGTGGGTAAGGAAAGAAGCTACGTTGATTACTTTATTGGCGACAATACTGCAATCAGCCGCAGTCATGCCGATTTCATCACACGCAACGGTGAATATTTTGTTGTGGACGTAAATTCCAAGAACCATACATACGTAAACGGTGATATTATCCCCAGCGGCGTGGAAACTCCCATTTCCCACGGTGATACTATCCGTTTGGCAAACGAGGATTTCGAGTTCAGACTTTATTGATAAAATTTAGCTTGGTGTATATTGCCGGCAAACGATTTTTTAGGAAAGGTGGTAAAGAAGAATGAATTTTATAGTAGCTGCTACAACTGATATCGGCCTGACCAAGAGCACAAATCAGGATAGTTATAACGTTCGTGTCTTCAGCACCAAGCAAGGAAAAATAGTTCTTGCTGTCCTGTGTGACGGTATGGGTGGTCTTGCAAAGGGTGAGGTAGCCAGCGCTACCATTGTAAATGCTTTTTGCAAATGGGCAGAAAATAAGCTTCCTGTTCTGTGTGAGACAGGAATTACCGACGGTGCTATCCGCGCCGACTGGGTTGGCATAGCAACTGAATATAATGAAAAGATTAAGGCATATGCAGGAGCCTGCGGTATCACTATGGGTACTACGGCAACCGTGCTTATGCTTACTGAAAATCGCTATTACATTATGAATGTAGGCGATACAAGAGCTTACGAGATTGCAGACAGCGTGTGTGTTTTGACAAAGGACCAGACTGTTGTTGCAAGAGAGGTTGAGCTCGGATATCTGACTCCGGAGCAGGCGGAGCACGATTCCCGCAGAAGCGTACTGCTTCAGTGTATCGGTGCATCCGATGAGGTATATCCCGATATGTTCTTCGGAGACACAAAGTTGAACGCTGTATACATGCTTTGCAGCGACGGTTTCAGGCATGAGATTACAGAGGCTGAGATCCACAGCTATCTTAATCCCAACGTTATGGTCGATGCCGACGGAATGAAGCAGAATATGGATGCTCTCGTTGAGATAAACAAGCAAAGACAAGAGCGCGATAACATTTCTGTCGTTTCAATTAGAACATTTTGATTGAGTCGGAGGAGAATATATGCTTGAAATAGGTTCACTTGTCGATGGCAAGTATAAAATACTTAGTGAGATAGGTCATGGCGGCATGAGCGTTGTCTACATGGCTATCAACGAAAAGGCTAATAAGACCTGGGCTGTCAAGGAAGTCCGTAAGGACGGTAAGATGGATTTCAATACTGTCCGTCAGGGTCTTATGGCAGAGATCGAAACGCTCAAAAAGCTTAAGCATCCCAACCTGCCGAGTATTGTCGACGTTATTGAGGATGACGACAGCTTTATCATTGTAATGGACTACATCGAGGGTCGTTCCCTTGATAAAATCATCCACGAAAACGGTGCTCAGCCCGAGTCATACGTAGTTGAGTGGGCAAAGCAGCTTTGCGACGTTCTGGGATATCTCCATTCCAGAACACCGGCTATTATCTACCGTGATATGAAGCCTGCAAACGTTATGCTGAAGCCTGACGGCAACATCATGGTTATCGACTTCGGTACAGCCAAAAACTATGAGATCGAGCTTGGCGAAACAACAGGTATCGGTACTATCGGATATGCGGCTCCCGAGCAGTATATCGGAAGCGGCCTCGGCCGTACTGATGCCCGCACTGACATTTATTGTCTCGGTATCACACTGTATCATCTTTTGACAGATGTTGATCCCTGCAAGAATCTCATCAGCGACAGATCTATCAGAGCTGTCAATTCTTCTCTTTCTCACGGTCTTGATGCCATTATCAAGAAGTGTACAGAAACTCAGCCCGATGCAAGATATCAGACCTGCGCGGAGCTGATGTACGATCTTGAAAACTACGAGATCCTCGAGCCTCTCTATAAGAAAAAACAGAAGAGAAAGCTTGGCATTTTTGCCACAACTCTTATTCTCAGCTTTATCTTGGCTGCAGGTGGTTTGATTCTTAATCAGACTGCTGCAAAGATGGCAACCGATACATATGAGACAAGAATAGACGATGCAGCAAAAACAAACGATTACGATACAAAGATCGATATATATCAGGAATGTATTCAGATCCCGAATAAGGCGGGAGAAAAGGAAGCTTATCTCGGTCTTATAAAGCTATTTAAGGAAAACGATTCGGTATTCTCGGTTGAAGAGGGTAAGCTCCTTGAGAAGCTTATCAAGAACAACAAGGCTGCTCTTCAGGAGAATCCTGCGAATTATACTGAAATCTGCTTTGAAACAGGAAAGCTGTACTGGTATTATTATGATTATGCAGACGGCTCTCAGATTGCAAAGGCAAAGAGCTCTATCGAATGGTTCCAGGACGTTATCAACAATGCTCCCGAGGGATATGAAAATCTCGTTATGGCAAACGTTTATGCCAATATCGGAATTTTCTACCGTGATATTACAACAAATATCACCGAGGCAAACGATAAGGGACAGTATAAGCCCTTGTTTGAAAATCTTACTGAGCTTATGAAGTCTGTAGCCGAAAACGAGTCGGAAAGTGAGATCGTAAGACTTGAGCTGATAGAGCTCACCCGAGGAGCTATTCAGCAGTATGCAACAAAGTTCAAGCTGGACGGTATTACAGAAGGTCAGCTTACCGAGCTTTACGATACGGTGGCAGATACTGTAAATTCCATTGAAACAACTGCAGATAAAACAGATGAATTGAAGGCAACTACAGTCTCTAACCTCCCTGATACAAAGGCAGCAATCGAATCAGCCTACAGCACAGGTAAAGGAGGTAACGAATAATGACAGTTGAATTGCTTCAGACATTATCTATTGCATCTTATATTGCTGCAGCATTTTTCTTCCTTGTTGCGGTGGCATTGTTCTTCCTTCTTGATGTGCCTAAGCTGTACGGAGATATTTCAGGCCGCACAGCAAAGAAGGCGATCGAAAAGATTCGCCGTCAGAATGAAACAAGCGGTAATAAGGCGTATAAGCCCAGCCCTGTAAACGCAGAGCGAGGAAAGATCACCGACAGAATAAGCCATTCCGGCAGAGTTCAGTCAACTCCTGATCATACTCCCATCGGGGTCGGCACAGAGGAGCTTTCCACTTCCGGAAACGAAACAACGCTTCTCGAGCAGTGTGCAGGAGAAACTACTCTCCTCGCAACAGACGCACCTGCAGCAGGAGAAACTACCCTTCTCACAGCGGATGCACCCGCAGCAGGAGAAACAACTCTTCTTACAGCAGATGCTCCCGTAGCGGGAGAAACCTCATCCCTTGTGATCGACGGTGCAGATTCATCCCCTAAGGCAGAATATCCCTCCGTATTTACGATCGATGTTGAGATGTCCTTCACCGGAAGCTCAGAAATAATTGAGTGAGGCTTGGTGCAGGATGTCAATAAAAAGCAAAAATAAAGGAATCAGGCAGCGCCGAGGAATGCTTTTTATATACATTGCATTCATGCTTGTTCTTTCCGCTTCAATTGTTTTGATGCCCTTCGGTGTTGAAATGGCGGAAAAAACAATGGCTGTAACCTATATTTCAGGCGCGCTGTTCTGGGGCGGTCTTGCGGGGGCTGTTACAATGGCAGCCATTATAACCTGTTCAAGATGCCGCAGCGATGAGTTCGGAAAATTATATCCGAACCATAAAAGATTGGGACTCATACATTTCTTCGGGAATATTCCCGCAGTTATCTGCGATATTCTTATGTTTATAAGCCTTGTTGGGTTCATAATCACTAATGTTTTGATGGGAACAACAATATGGCCCTTCATATTTCTATCCCTTTTGATCTTCTCTTTCGGCATGCACTGTATGCTAAACGGAAGTAATTATGTATATATCAATTATAAAATTAAGGAGAATGTTTGAGTCATGACTAAGACCAAAAGAATCTTAGGCCGTGTGCTTGCGATGGCATTGTCTCTGCTGTTGATCATCAGTATGATTCCTGTCAATGCAGTTTTTGCCGCTGATCTTGGCGGTGAAGACCCTGAAGGAAATACAGGCGACAATGTCGGCGGAGATTCCGGCCTTCCCACAGTTGACGGTACTATTACAGAAGATGATTATACGTTAAACAACCTCTATACCTACGACGGAGAGCCTCACGGAATCGTTATCGATGCCCCCGGCTTTACTGTAGAGTATGAGGATGCTGACGGAAACTGGGTTGATACCTGCCCCACATATGTAGACGCAGGAAGCTATATTATCAACTGCAGAATCAGCGGCGAAGGATACCATACTCTCGTGATGAGCGGACAGGTGTTGAATATCCTTTCTGCAGAGATCACAGACATTACTGTATCTGAAACCGCAAATGTGTATGACGGCACAGAGCTTCCTCTCGTAACACTCGAGGGTGTTCAGGAGGGTGACATTGTTACATACAAGGTCAACGGCGAGGAAAGCGAATCTGCAACAGCTGTTAATGCAGGTAGCTATGAGGTAACCGTAACAGTTGACAGAGGCTCCAACTACAAGGTGTTCGAGCATACTGTTACATCTGAAATCGAGCTTGGCGACCTTGATCTCGGCGACCTTAAGGTTGAGGGTCTTGAGGGCGTATACAACGGCTCTGCGCAGGATGCGGTTATCATTACAGATAAGGGCGACTATACTCTTCAGTTCAAGCTTGATGACGGCGAGTGGACAGATACTGTTCCCACAGTAACCGAGGCAGGCTCCTACACTGTTGAGGTTAAGGCTATCAAGAACAACTACAACGATAAGGATGTAGCGGTTGATAAGGCTCCCTCTGCTGTTATTCCCTTCAACGTATATGTTGCAAAGGCAGAGCAGGAAGGATTCGAGTTTGAGATCAAGGAGCCCGAGGACCTCGCTTATAAGGGCACACTTGAAAACAAGGCTGACGGCGGTCAGACTGATGGCGAGATCACATATGAGGTAGTTGAGGGTGCGGAATACGTATCCGTTGATGAAAACGGTATGATCACTGTTCTCAAGGCAGGCGGTGAGGTTACTGTTAAGGCTACACGCACAGGCGACAGCAACTATAAGGATGCTGTAGCTGTTTACACAATCAAGACGATCAAGGCTGCTCAGAGCGATTTCGCATTCGAGCAGGCTGAGTACACTGTTCAGTACGGTACAAAGGAGCTCACAGTTGTTGCTAAGGGCGGCCAGTCTGAGGGTGCTGTTACCTATGAGATCGCTGACGGGGACCTTGGTGTGATCGTATCCGAGGAAAATGAGGGCAAGATCGCATTCGCATCCGGCAAGAAGGGTGAGATGACAGTTGTTGCTACTCTTGACGGCGGCGAAAACTATGAGAACATCACAGCAGAGGCTGTAGTTAAGGTTCTTACAAACGATTTCAGCAGCATGGTTGCAGTTGACGAGCGTCCTGCAAGCGGCTGGTATACAAACACAGTTTCAATTACACCCGCAGAGGGCTACAAGATTTCCGGCTCCGCTCAGTTTGATGCAGAGTGGAAGGATATCATCACAGTTGCTCCCGAAGGCAAGAACACAGTCGGAGATGTATATCTGATTGAAGAGGCTACAGGATACATCAGTGAGGCAATTGCTGTTGAGGATATTTACATCGATAAGACATACCCCACAGACCTTGCGATTACATACTCCTCATCCGTTATTGATATTATTCTTGAGAATATCAGCTTTGGCTTCTATAAGTCATCTGCTACAGTAACACTTACAGCTACCGACCTTGTATCCAAGATCGATCATCTTGAGTACCGCATCGGTGAAGGCGAAATCGTAACTGTTACAAAGGATAAGCTTACATTCAGCGGCGAGAACAACGAAATAGCAGAGGTAAGCTTCGAGATCCCCGCAAATCTTTCAAGAAGCAAGATCACAATGACTGCAGTTGATGCAGCAGGCTTCAAGACAACTATCGTTGGCGATAAGACACTTGTTGTTGATGATTTTAAGCCTGTTATCTCTGTTTCCTTTGATAACAACACTGCATTCCATGACTCTTACTTCCAGGGCAGCAGAACTGCAACTATCACAATCGATGAAGAAAACTTCTTCAAGGATGATCTTTATAATCTCATCCCCGGCACAGAGGTACAGTATCTTACTATTACAGTAGGCAAGCGTGTTGGCAACGAGGATGATTATACAAAAACTGTCGTTAATCTTGAATTCACTAAGGTTGGCGATGCTTATGAGGCAACATACACATTTGAGGATGATGCCGATTACACATTTGATGTAGTATTCTTCGACTACTCCCTTAATGAGAATGCTTCTGTAGACTACGGTGAGTCCGTTGCTCCCACAGCATTCACTATCGATAACACAGATCCCTCTGTTGAAATCAGCTATGATGATACAGATGCTGTTGAGTCTGAGGCAAACAAGGGTTATTTCAAGGGCTCCCGCCAGCTTATCATCACAGTAACAGAGCATAACTTCAATGCAGAAGAGCTTGATTTCTCCGAATTCTTCGGCAAGAATGCTGCAAATGCAGATGTTGAGGTTGATGATATCGAGGCAATCGTTGAATATTTCAAGACTCCCTCCAACTGGACATCCGAGGGCGACGTTCATAAGGCTTCCTACCCTCTCGCTAAGGAAGAGGCTGATGCGAACTACGCTATCAAGCTTAACTATAATGACCTTGCAGATAACGCAGCTGAAACTGAGGAAAGCGTATTCTGCCTTGATAACGTTGCTCCCTTCTTCGAAGAGGGTGCTGAGATCTCCTACAGCGCATCTCTCCTCGATACGATTCTCGAGGCTATTACCTTCGGCTTCTACAACTCTGAGATGGAAGTAACCATCACAGCATATGATGAAACTGCAGGTATCGACTACTTCACATACTCCTACACTGTAAGTGAGGATGGCCATAAGGACGATGCAGGCAAATCCGATGTTGTAATTCCCAACAGCGAAATCACATTTGAGGATGGCGCAAAGAAGGCATCTGCAACATTCAAGATTCCCGAGCAGTTCCGTGGCTACGTTTCCTTCACAGCAACTGATAAGAGCAACAATACAAGCGATACCTTTACAGACGAAAAGTGTATCGTAGTTGATAACGTGATCTCCGAGATCATCGTTACATACGATAACAACGAAGTAAAGAACGGCGAGTATTATGATGCTGACAGAACAGCAACAATCAAAATCAGCGCAGACAACTTCTTCAAGGATAATCTTTATACTCCCGTTATGAAGAATGATGAAGAAGGTACTCCCGTAGCTCAGGATCACAATTATCTTATCATCACAGTAGGTAAGCAGCTTAATGATGAGTCTAAGTACACCTACACAGATATTATGCCTGCCTTTGAAAGAGACGGCGACTACTACAAGGCAACCGTTGAATTCAATGAAAATGCAGACTACACATTTAATATCAAGTATACAGATAAGTCCCTCAATGTTTATGATTCTTATGAGATGGATAAGTTCACCATCGATAAGATCGCTCCCGAAATGAAGGTTGAGTTCACTGAGCCCGATCATGAAAACGAGAATCAGTACAGAGCTGACAGAGAGGCAACAATTACTGTTGATGAGCATAACTTTGATGCTAAGGATATCGTAGTAAACGTAATTGCCGAAAGCGCTCAGGCTCAGGTGTTCGATTACGTTGGCTACATGACAAATAACGAGAACTGGGACGACAACGGTGATATCCACACAATCGTTATCCCCTTCAGCACAGAGGCACATTACACATTTGATATTGATTATAAGGACCTTGCAGGTAATGCAGCAGAGGATTTTGAGCCTGTTGAGTTTACTATCGATAAGACAGCTCCTACAGCAATGAACATCAAGATTGCAGACGTTTCTGTTAACGGTGTAATGACAGACCATGCATTCAATAAGTTCTACGGTGCTGCAGTTACAGTTAAGCTCTCCGCAAACTGCGACATCAGCGGTCTTGAGACACTCAAGTATCAGAAGGTTGCAGATATCAGTGATTATGACGAAAACGGCGAATGGACAGATTACAACGATGAAACAGGTATCGTTGTTAATCCCAGCGAAAAGTTTGTAATTTACTTCAGAGCTGAGGACAGAGCCGGCAATGTCTCTATAATCAGATCTACAGGCATTGTAGTAGACGACCAGAAGCCTGTAGGTGAAACACACGCCCCCGAAATTGATATCATTCCCGGCCCCTCAAACGCCAACGGAATGTACAAGGGCGACGTTAACGTAGACCTTAAGGTTGTTGACCCCAAGTATACAGGTGCCGCGGCTTCTGATAACGGTCACTACTCCGGTATTAATAAGATCACATATAAGATCTACACAACAGATACAGATGCAGTTGAGGAAGGAATCCTTCTCGACCTTGCAACAAAGACTGCAGGCGCAGTATTTGATGCAGATAAGCTCGTAAGCTCCTGGAGCGGTAATATCACTATCGATTCTGAGAAGTTTAACAGCAACAACGTTATCGTAGAGATCACAGCGATCGATAACGCAGGCAACGAGAGAAAGACAACAACAGCTGCAGGCGATATCAAGATCGATATCACTGCTCCCGAGATCCTTGTTTCCTACGACAATAACGCTGCAGACAGCGATACATTCTTCAAGGATGACAGAACTGCTACAGTTGTTATTACAGAGCGTAACTTCAAGGCTGAGGACGTTGTGGTAACAATCACAAATACAGACGGTGTGATCCCCGTAATTTCCGCCTTCACAAAGAAGGCAGGAACAGGAAACTGTGACGATACAACATGGACAGCAACGATCAAGTATACTGCAGACGGTGATTATGAGTTTGATATCAATTACACCGACCTTGCGGAAAATGCTTGTGCAGGCGAAACATTCGCAAACGGCACAGTTGCTTCCAACGCATTTACTATCGACCATATCGATCCTGTTATTGCAGTAAGATACGATAATAACAGCGCATTGAACGGCAACTACTACAAGGCAGTTCGTACTGCAACTGTTGTTATCACAGAGCATAACTTCAATGCTGAGAGAGTAACTGTTACTCATACAGCAACAGATGATGGTGCTACAGCTGCAATGCCTACCGTCAGCGCATGGACATCCAACGGTGATACTCATACAGCAACGATCTACTACGGCAAGGATGCAAAGTATACCTTTGATATCGCTGTAGTTGATAAGGCAGGTAACGAGTCTGCTGATTACACAGAGGAGACATTCTTTGTAGATACTACAATGCCCACTCTCGATATCACAGGCATTGCTGATAAGTCTGCCAATAACGGCGACGTTATTCCCGTTATCTCCTACTCCGATACAAACTATGACGCAGGCGAGGTAACTATCACCCTCACAGGCGCAAACCGTAAGGCTGTTGAGCTTGACGGCTCCTATGCGGACATTCATAACGGCCGCACCTTCACATTCAACAACTTTGCGAAGGAAAAGGAAATTGACGATATCTATACATTGACAGCATCCCTTACAGATAAGGCCGGCAACACAACAGAAAAGACTATCGTATTCTCTGTTAACCGTTTCGGCTCCACATACGCACTCAGCGAGGCAGCAGAGGCACTGAACGGCACTTACGTTAAGGAGCCTATCGATGTAGTTATCACAGAGACCAATGCCGATGAGCTTTCCAATATCAAGGTAATTCTTTTCAAGGACGGCGAAACCAAGGTTCTTGAGGAAGGCGCAGACTATAAGATCGATATTGAGGGCGGCAACGGCCAGTGGTATCAGTATACATATACCGTATTTGCAGCAAACTTCGATGCTGACGGTGTATACAGCCTCACAGTTGAGTCTGACGATAAGGCAGGCAACGAGGCAAAGAACGACCAGGATACAAAGGATACAGCAATCAACTTCGGTGTTGACAGCACTCTTCCCATTATCAACATCGAAAACCTCGAAAGCAATACAACTTACGCTTTGGATAACATGACAGTTACCATGAACGTTAAGGATAACCTTAAGCTCACAAAGGTTATCGCTGAGCTTGACGGTAATACATACAAGACATGGGAGGGCGAGGAGCTTGAGAAGATCATCAAGAACGGTGGTAACTTCAGCTTCGATATCTCCGGTGAATCAACCGCTTCCCATAAGCTTGTAGTATATGCGGTTGACGCGGCAGGAAACGGTGAAAAGATTTCCGAAGCAAATATTCCCGCAAATGCTGAGCAGGTAGAGGACTTCTACGTAACAACCGATTTCTTCGTTCGTTACTACACAAATAAGCCTCTCTTCTACGGCTCTATTGCAGGCGTAGTCGTTCTTGCAGGTCTTATTGTATTCCTTGTAGTTTACAAGAGAAAAAAGAACGGTGAAAAATAATCACTGAAAATGGGCGGGAGAAAACTCCCGCCCATTTAAAATCAAAGAGGTGATTTTGTAATGACTGATCACATTATTATAGCAATCGGTCTTTTTATAATTTATTTTCATATCGGCGGGCTGGCAACAACGAATATCCTGCGACTGACAAAGGGCAATACCTTGCCTGTTTTGGCTTCGGGATGTGCTTGCGACAGCTGCGGTGCAAGGATACCGCCGCTGTTGCAGCTGCCTGTTGTGTCCTATATTGCCTGTAAGGGCAGATGCAGGTCCTGTAAGGTGAGAATCCCCGTTTACCCCTTGATTCTTGAAATCGCAGTTATTGCGGGAATGTATCTGATAACGGCGCTGATGTCATTTTCCGTAATGGGCACTCTTATCAGCTTTCTTTATTTTGAGATTGTGAGGGTAGTTGTGATAATCCTGCGAGGAAAGAGAGAAAGCAATTTTGTAAAGCAGTATGTGATCGCAGTGGCATCAATGATCCCTTTTTTAGTGTGCTCCTTGTTTGTCTCTTATCTGTACTGCGCAGTTTAAAAGATATTAAGCTGCAGTTGACTCAATGTACATAATATGGTATAAGTAATATATATGATACGTTAAATGAGGTGCGCTATGACCTACGACCGCCGTATGATAAATCTTTCAAATCCTAAGGGACGTGTGGACGTTATCCTTGATACTGATGCCTACAATGAAATAGACGATCAGTTTGCCATCGGATATATGCTGAAAAAGCACGAAAGACTGAACGTTGTTGGCATTTGTGCCGCCCCCTTCACAAATGAGAAGTCAAGCGGCCCTGCCGACGGTATGGAGAAAAGCTATGATGAGATATTGAAGCTTCTTTCCTTTATGGGCATGGATGACCTGAAGAGCATTGTTTATAAGGGAAGCGAGCGCTATATGAGCGATGAGAGCACTCCCGTGGAGTCTCCCGCCGCTGATTTCATGGCTGACCTTGCAAATAACTATTCTCCCGAGAATCCTCTCTACATCGTTGCCATCGGTGCAATAACAAACGTTGCAAGCGCAATTCTCAAGAATCCCGATATGCTTGAAAACTGCGTTATTGTCTGGCTTGGCGGTCACGCCACCCACGCGCCCATGGCGGCAGGCGAGTTTAATATGCATCAGGATATTGCAGGCGCCCGAGTTGTTTTCGGATGCGGTGTTCCCTTGGTTCAGCTTCCCTGCGGCGGCGTTGTAGAGGCCTTTGCAACAACGGGCCCCGAGCTTTCCTACTGGCTTTCCGGCAAGAATGCTCTTTGCGATTATCTTGTTGAGAATACTGTGAACGAGGCAAACAAATATGCTGCGGGAAAGCCCTGGTCACGCCCTATCTGGGACGTTTGCGCTGTGGCATGGCTTCTTAATGACGAATGGCAGTTTATGCGTGAGATGCTCATACCCTCTCCCATCCCTGAGTATGACGCCCATTATGCTCAGGACGGCAACAGACATTTTATAAAGTATATCTCAAAAATCAACCGTGACCGCCTTTTTGAGGACCTTTTTGAGACCCTGGCGAAGTAAAAATTGTAAAAGTGAATAGGTAAAGAAAAATCCGCCCTTGGGCGTATTTTTCATCCTAATATTTTTTCCTACTTGCACATATGATGAAAATATGTTATTATTAAGGGTAGTCTAAAGAAAGGCAGGTGTTCGTATGTACGGAACGTTGCAGAAAAAACTGGGTATCTATATCCATATTCCCTTCTGTCGCACCAAGTGCGCTTACTGCGATTTCTATTCATTCATCCCCAAAAGCGAGGGTATATACGAGCGCTATACCGATGCCCTTATTGCCCATATGGAGGCGTACCGTCAGGCGGCGAAGGATCATCTTCCCGATTCCGTCTATATCGGCGGCGGTACTCCCACGGCTATGCCCACAGAGCAGCTTCTCAGAATTGTGAGAGCTGTCAAAAAGAACTTCAAGCTTTCAAAAAATGCGGAGTTTACCGTTGAGGTAAACCCGAAAACTGCAGATATAAAGACGTTCCGCGCCCTTCGCCGTGCGGGAGTCAACCGAATCAGCATCGGTCTTCAGTCTGCGGATGCCGCAGAGCTGAAAAGCCTCACCCGCACTCACTCAAGAGCTGATTTCGAGGAATGCTTCAATGATGCGAGAGCGGCAAAGATCCAGAATATCAGCGTTGATTTGATGTTCGGTCTCCCCAATCAGACCTCACAGACCCTTCTTGCTTCTATCGACTACGTAACAAGGCTTCATCCCGATCACATTTCCCTTTATGACTTGAAGATCGAGGAGGGCACACCTCTTGCCCGCATCGCGCCGAAGCTTTCCTTCCCCGATGAGGATACGGAGTTTGAGATGTACGTAAACGCCATCAATCTTCTTGAAAGACGTGGCTACAAGCAGTATGAAATTTCGAATTTTGCCCGCCCCGGCAAGCAGAGCCATCATAACCTGAAGTATTGGAACTGCGAGGAATATCTTGGATTCGGCCCCGGCGCATATTCTTATTTCAATTCAACGAGATTCTCCTTTGTCCGCAATATCGAGGCATATATCAAGGGCGTTGCCGACCCCCAGAGCCGAGTTAATCTGACTGTCGGCCTCGAGGAGATCAGCGGCAGAGCGCAGCTTGGCGAATATATCATGCTTGGACTGAGACTGAACGACGGAATTTCCCTTTCCGAGATTGCAAGACGCTACGGCGTAGATTTCGCCGCGCTTTACGGAAAGAAAGCGGATAAATATATCAAATACGGCTATATGACCCATAAGGGAGACAGAATTGCCCTCACCCCCTCGGGAATGTTTATTTCGAATCATATTCTTTCGGATATTCTTTCCTTCGAGGACCTTGGCGCCCTTTCCCCCGCGGGGAAGTTTTAAAACCTCACGCGTCAGGTTTTAAAACAGTTATGATTGCAAAAGGCAATCATATCATCACTTTCCCGAAGGGAAATCATCGTTACCCGAAGGGTATCATCACGTCAGCGAAGCTGACTCATCACTAAAAACAAATAAAAAGGCTTGACCGTATGGTCAAGCCTTTTTGTCATTATATTTTGTCAGTGAAGCGCGGTTGCAGACGTTTTTATTTTGTGGTACAATAATAGAAAAGCAATTTGGGAGGTACGATATGAAAGACAGAAAAATTGCGTGGTATCTGGACGAGGACGTGCTGTTGGAGGGTACGGTAAAAAGGAATACGTTCTATCCTAATGCCGATAAATGCGGATTTCATGCTCAGGGCTTTGACAAAGATATGATTGATAAAGAGATTTTCTTTGATCTGGATAAAGCAATTTCCGTTTGCGGGGATGTTCCCATAATTAAAGATAACGGATATTATATGGAGATAGAGTCTAGTGCAGATTAACGGGAGGATGATATCCGCCCCTGCAAATATGACTGAAATAAAAAGCACCCTTTGGGGTGCTTTTTTCAACGATGTTTGCCCTTGCGGGCAAGTGATGTGCCGCTAGGCGTGATGCAGTCCTTCGGACAGTGATGTTATGCCTTGCGGCATAGTGTGGCAAACATCACATCACTGCTACGAAGTAGCAACATCACTATGCATAGCATAACATCACGCGAGCGTAGCGAGTACATCACTAAGCTAAAAAGGCTTGACCGTATGGTCAAGCCTTTTTGTTTTACTTCAACACACAAGTGCCGCAAGGGCCGAGGTTTCTTTTTTCTACCTCTTCCCATGTGATTTCATGGCTGTTTTTGCCTGCGCAATGTGCTTCATAATGGAATTTTTTGCTATACTGTCCGCCGGTGTATACATGTCCGTGATAGTTTGCTGCACCGGGCTTTTCAAGAGAGCTGCCCTCGGTAGCGTTACAGGATGTACAGGTCTTAGGTGCGGAATAAGTTGCATCCTTCCAGCTGTGGCCCGTTGCCGCTCCTTCTGTTGCGGAGCATGAGGCGCAGGTCTTGGGGCTTGTGCAGGTTGCGCTGCTCCAATTATGTCCGTTTGCTGTGCCGTCTGTCTGTCCGCAGGAAAGACAGGTTTTGGGGGCTGTGCAGGTAGCAAGGACAAAATTGTGGGTATGGACTGTTGTTTCAGGAGCCTTTGTCGTTTCGGGGGCCTTAGTGGTCTCGGGAGACTTCAGATCCTCAACGTCTACCAAGGTTTCGGGAGATTTTGTGGTCTCCTCGTCCTTATCGGGCTCTCTGTTTATAAAATCGAGCTTTCCCGTAGTTTCTGTTGCCGTATCCTTTTCGATGGATACGATATCATCCGTCTCGTCGGTTTCAGAAACGCAGGAGGTGAGCAGTCCGAGAGAGAGGATGACTGCAAGAATCGGTGTAAAAACAGCCGAAAATCTTTTAAATTTCATGATTTTATCCTTTTGATATTCTTTTTGCCGATATTTCGATTTATATCAGTATTCCTTCATAACCTCTGCGAAGCCCTTTTCGGCGATGTCTTTTATGATCCAGTCCGCTTCTTCTTTAAGGTGGTCGAAAATTCCATCCTCCTTGATTCCGCGATAGGCGGTCTTCCCGAGGCGAACGGATATGAGATCGAGATAAAAGCTCAGCTTATTTTCTCTTTCGTTCTTCCCTTTCTCATAAAAGGTGATCTCTGCGGTGTAGGAGTAACCTTCGTCGGGGCGAGAACGAAGCTCCTCTCCCGATCTTGTTATGTAAAGATAGTCTGCACGAATGCCGATGCCGTACTGCGCCGCTCTGTCACGTATGGAGGAAAGCAGCTCCGAAAGCTCTTTTCTCGTCTCCCTTTCAAGGGGAACTATCTCATCCGTAAGATGGGCGGATATTTCCTTTTCCTTTTTTTGTTTTCGCTTTTTCAAGCGGTTTCTGATGCTCTCTCCGAAGTAACCCGTGATTTCACCGTCCCAATATTTCTCCAGAAGATGCTTTGTGCGAAAGCTCTTGCGGATGCGTCCTTCCATATAAAATCTCATCTTTCCCTCGCATTTGCCTTCGATTCGGAAGGATGGGTTGTATATAAGATCAAAGAAGGATGCTCTTGCGCTCGAGGTTTGCCAATCCACCTCGATTGCGCGGACGTTATCCCAGAGATAGCGCTCATTGGGCAGGAAAATGTAGTGCAGAGTAACTCCGCGGCTGTCGAAAAGGTAGCAGACGGGGGTGAAAATGGCCGAAAGAACGATGATAAGCAGAGATAATGCCCCTGTGATAAGGGTGAAGGCAATATCGTTCTCTGATATGGAATCAAAAGCGATCCAGCCGAAAAAAAGCCCTGCGATAACGCAGAAATTAAACAGCTTATTAAGGGCGATCTTCTTTTTTTCTTTCTTTTTCATGTTGATGGGTTTATTTTCGTACTATTCCCTCAAGCTCTGCCATTTTATCGCGGGAGGGCTCGGGGAGGTGGCCGAAGGGGAAGTCTATGCCCATATTATCATATTTCGTCTGGCATATCTTTCTGAAGGGCAAAAGCTCCACCTTATCGATGCAGGGGTGCTTTTTTATAATCTCGCGAAGGGCGATCGCATTTTCCTCCGTATCGTTTACCGTGGGGATAATGACCTGTCTTACGGTTGTGGGGATATTCTTTTCGTTGAGATATGCGAGAAATTCAAGGGTAGGTGCCATAGGGCAGCCCACGTTTTCTCGATACTGCGCCTCGTTTGTATATTTCACGTCAAGAAGCACCCGGTCAGTATGGGAGAGAAGCTCCCTTACCTTATCGTTAAGTACGATACCGGAGGTATCGAGGCAGGTATTGATTCCCTTTTCGTGGCAAAGCTTGAATATCTCAGTAGAGAATTCAGTCTGCATGAGGGGCTCGCCGCCGGAGAGGGTGATGCCGCCCTTCTCGCCGAAATACTCGCGGTATCTTTCGGCTCTTTTTACTATATCCTCGGCAGTATACTCAGTTCCCGCCATAGGGTCCCAGGTATCGGGATTATGGCAGCACCTGCATCTGAGGGGACAGCCCGAAAGGAACGCTACGAAGCGTACCCCCGGGCCGTCTACTGTACCGAGACTCTGTATGGAATGGACTTTTCCTATCATACAGACTCGTGGAATGTTCTGGAGATAACCTCTTTCTGCTGCTCGCGGGAGAGCTTATTGAAGTTAACTGCATAACCGGAAACTCGGATAGTGAGGTTAGGATAATCCTCAGGATTCTCATATGCCTTGATGAGAGTTTCGCGGCTAAGAACGTTGATATTGATATGATGTGCCTTCTTTGCGAAGTAACCGTCGAGGATGGAAACGAGGTTTGTGATTCTCTCGTCCTCAGACTTGCCGAGCGCATCGGGAGTGATGGAGAAGGTATTGGAGATACCGTCGCGGCAGTCCTCATAGCAAAGCTTTGCAACGGAGTTGAGAGATGCGAGAGCGCCGTTCTCTTCTCTGTTGTGCATGGGGTTTGCGCCGGGTGCGAAGGGAGCGCCGTCAGCGCGGCCGTCGGGAGTAGCTCCGGTATTCTTACCGTACATTACGTTAGATGTGATAGTAAGAACGGAGAGAGTATGTGTTGCGTTTCTGTGTGTGGGAGTCTTTCTAAGCTCTGTGATGACTTTGTGTGTCATATCGCGGGCGATAAGGTCAACGCGGTCGTCATCGTTACCGTACTTGGGGGAGTCACCCTCGCGCTCAAAGTTAACGATATAGCCGAGAGCATCCTTAACGGGAGTGATCTTTGCGTACTTGATAGCGGAAAGAGAGTCTGTAACAACGGAAAGACCTGCGATACCGAATGCCATAAGACGGTCAACGTCAGTATCGTGAAGAGCCATCTGAGTCTTTTCGTATGCATACTTATCGTGCATGTAATGGATGAGGTTCATTGTATTAACGTAGAGACGGCTCAGCCATTCGATGTAGATGTTGAAGCGCTCCATTACTGCGTCAAATTCAAGAGTTTCGCCGTCCATAACGGGCATCTGAGGTCCGATGTGGATACCTGTTGTGGTATCGTAGCCACCGTTGAGGGCGATGAGAAGAAGCTTTGCAAGGTTTGCACGTGCTCCGAAGAACTGCATCTGCTTGCCGATCTCCATTGCGGAAACGCAGCAAGCGATAGCATAGTCGTCACCGTGGTGAGGACGCATAATATCGTCGTTCTCGTACTGGATGGAGTCTGTATCGGAGGAAACCTTTGCGCAGAAGCGCTTGAAGCCCTCGGGAAGAGCAGTTGACCAAAGGATTGTGAGGTTAGGCTCGGGAGAGGGTCCGAGAGTATAGAGAGTGTTGAGCATACGGAAGGAGCTCTTTGTAACGAGAGTGCGTCCGTCGCAGCCCTGGCCGCCTACAGCCTCTGTGATCCA
The DNA here is from genome assembly GCA_045638055.1 of Candidatus Avispirillum sp. Lineage (GTDB taxonomy): Bacteria > Bacillota > Clostridia > Oscillospirales > CAG-272 > Avispirillum. Next base: position 4,383 of record JAZUAR010000017.1, on the reverse strand, counting down.
CATGGGGTCGCCGCCGAAGAGCTCGTTATACTCGGGAGTTCTTAAGTGGCGTGCAATACGAAGCTTGATAACGAAATCGTCCATAAGCTCCTGTGCGCCCTCCTCTGTGAGGATGCCGTTTGCGATATCGCGCTCGAAGTAGATGTCAAAGAATGTTGCAACACGGCCGAGAGACATAGCTGCGCCGTTCTGCTCCTTGATAGCTCCGAGGTATGCGAAATATGTCCACTGAACAGCCTCGCGAGCATCCTTTGCGGGGCCGCTGATATCGTAGCCGTACATAGCCGCCATTTCCTTGAGGAAGCCAAGGAATGTGATCTGCTGGAAAAGCTCCTCGGAGAGGCGTGCATCCTCAACGTTGAAGTTGTTTTCAGCGAGAGCCTTCTTGTCCTTCTTCTTTTCCTCGATAAGGCGGTCAACGCCGTAGAGAGCAACACGGCGGTAGTCACCGATGATTCGGCCACGGCCGTAAGCATCGGGAAGACCTGTGATAACGTGGCACTTTCTTGCCGCTCTCATTTCGTCTGTATAAACGCGGAATACACCGTCGTTGTGAGTTGTTCTGTACTTAAACTCGTTTTCAACCTTGTCGGAGAGGCGATAGCCGTAAGCAGAGCAAGCCTGACGGGCCATACGAATGCCGCCGAAGGGGTTAACACCGCGCTTCAGGGGAGCATCTGTCTGCATACCAACGATAAGCTCGCTGTCCTTGTCGATATATCCGGGAGCATATGCGCAGAGGGAGGATACTGTGTCAGTATCAACGTCGAGAACGCCGTCGCGCTGTCTTTCAAGCTTGAAAAGCTCCTGAACCTTTGCCATGAGAGCCTTTGTGCGCTCTGTTGCGCCGGAGAGGAAGCTCTCGTCTCCTGTATATTCCTTATAGTTTGTCTGTATAAAGTCGCGAACGTTGATCTCGTCCTGCCACTTACCTGCATTAAAACCGTTCCAATTTGTGTGTGTCATAATACCGAATCCTTTCTTTGTGCCGGTTTGCGAAAAAAAAGGCAAACCAGCTCTTAAATGAACTGAGTTTGCCCAGACGGTCGGCGTATTGCAATTACACTCCCCCGCGGTGACCCGCGATTTCCGTCAGTCATGTAAAAGCTCTACAATTATTATACAATACTTATAAAACTTTGTCAATTAGAAGAAATGGTAATTGTAAGGGAGTTTTTCTCGCAAAATTGTGATAATTATGTACTAATCAGTCAAGGATCTTGCGGATGAATGCAGATTCCTCGAGGGTGATCTTCTCGTCGCAAGCGGCAACGCAGGCAACGAGAGTGAGGGTGTTTGCCTTAACGTCTCCGTCGAGAGTGTCTGCAAACTTGTCAACAAGCTCTGCAAGGCCGTCGTTGTAAAGCTTGAGGAACTTATCGAAGGTTTCGTTTGTGATTCCGAGAACGTCGCAAACGAACTTTCTTTCAAGGGATGTGAGGATATCGTCTGCCGCCATAGCGGAAAGGATTATTCCGGAAACCATGAGAAAGCCGTCGTTTTCGGGGTCAACCTCCTTGCAGGCGGGAAGAAGCTCTGTAAGTGCCTTCTGAGCCACCTCAACGAGTGTATCGTAATCTGCGTTAACGTATTTCTGGAGGATATCTGTAAGACTTGCCATGTTGTTTCTCCTTTATGTCGAATTATGTTATAAATATTTTATCACAAGGAGGGGATGCTGTCAACTTTCGGCAAGACGTTTTGAAAATATAATTGAAGAACGGACGTACAATCAATCCCCGCTTCCGGAAACATACCTGCAAATTCGTGTTTATTGGGGAGATAAATAAGCCTCCCTTGCCGCGCGAAAATAAAGATAGCATAAATTTAAAGGGCACTGTTTCGCTCAACCTTTTGCTTACGCAAAAGGTATGTAGTTCCTTTTCGCGCTTGGGTGTGGGGACCGTGCGAAGGCACGGTGGAGGGATTGTAACAAAGGCTTCCCCTTGAGGGGAGGCTGCGCCGAAGGCGGTGGTGAGGTGTAGCCGCGAAGCGGCGTGCCTATGAGAAACGGCGTAGGTCTTGCGAAGCAAGGGAATTTTCACTACTTCATAGCGCAACGGCAACATTCGTTGCCTACACCTCATCCACCACTACCGTGGTCCCCCTTCCCCTCAAGGGGAAGGCCTTTTGTTCGATAAACCCGAATTTGAACGCCAAACGGGAGATATCGCATAATCCCAAAGCCGTGAGGCATAATAAAAAGAAAAAGGAGAGATATATGAAAATCTTCGGAAAAGAATATAAGGAATACAGCGCCGCGAGGGCGAAGAAGTCCCCCATCCTTAAGGACTGCATAAAGGCGTTTCTCATCGGGGGCACCATATGCACTGTTGCCCAGGGGCTGAAAAATATCTATGATAGCTTTCTTTCGGCAAAGGATGCGGCAACTCTCGTGTCCGTCACCCTTGTTTTCATAACGGCGCTTCTCACAGGCCTCGGTGTTTTTGATAAGATAGCAAAGCACGCGGGCGCAGGCACCCTTGTTCCCATAACAGGCTTTGCAAACGCCGTATCCTCCGCCGCCATCGACAATAAGGGAGAGGGCTATATCCTCGGCGTGGGCGCAAAGATATTCACTGTCGCCGGCCCCGTCATCCTCTACGGCATCACCGCAGGTGCGGTTTATGGGATGGTTTATTGGGTGACGAAGGTGATCTGATTAATAATTTTTGGTCGGGCGGTAAATACTAGCTGTAAAAGAGGGGTGGTATTTTTGAAGGATATAATAAAGCTTAAAAAACCTGTTTATATAGTTTCATCCTCATCGGTGGTGGGTCACGAGGAAAGCGAGGGCCCCCTTTCGGACAGCTTTGATATGGCTGTCTGCGGTGATGATTTTTTCGGCAAGGAAACATGGGAGAAGGCAGAGGCGGAGCTTCAGCGCCTTTCAGCAACCACTGCGCTGTCAAAGGCGCTTTTTGTGGAGGGGGACGTTGATCTCATGCTTTCGGGAGACCTTCTCAACCAGTGCATCGGCTCTGCCTACGGTCTTGCGGAGCTTTCGATCCCTTTTGCGGGGCTGTACGGCGCCTGCTCAACGGCGGCGGAGGGGCTCATGATCTCCTCTCTTCTCGCATCGGCATACGATCTTCGGGCGCTGGCGGTGACCTCCTCCCACAATGCTTCAGCCGAGCGTCAGTTCCGCTTCCCCCTTGAATACGGCGGTCAGCGCCCTCCCACGGCACAATGGACGGTGACAGGCTCGGGAGCCTTTGTTGTAAGCTGTGAAAAGGAGGATGCCCTTCGGGCAATGAAGGAAAAAGACCTTTTCATCCCCGAAATTTGCAAGGTAGTTGCAGGGCGCATCGTTGATGCGGGAATCAACGATGCAAACAACATGGGAGCCGCCATGGCGCCTGCGGCGGCAGATACTCTTTGCAGGTATTTTGATAATGGCGGAAAAGCTCCATCCCTCATTGCAACGGGAGACCTCGGCTACGAGGGCAGCGAGATACTGAAGGACTTGATGGCGGCCCGAGGCCACGATATTTCAGATATCCACACCGACTGCGGCCTGATGATATACGACCGAGAAGGACAGGACAAGCACGCGGGAGGAAGCGGCTGCGGCTGTAGCGCCACCGTTCTCGCATCTGTGCTTCTTGATAATATAAGAAAAGGAGTGCTCTCCGATATACTTTTCGTGGGCACGGGAGCGATGATGAACACAATGAGCCTTCTGCAGGGTGCAACAATTCCCTCAATCGCCCATCTTGTATGCATCGGAGGGGCAAGTGCAAGGGAGGGTAAAAATGGATGAGCTTTTGATGTACGTGAAGGCATTTCTCGTCGGGGGCGGACTTTGCGTTATCGCCCAGATACTCATAGATAAAACGAAGCTGACCCCCGCAAGGATACTTGTGCTATACGTGGTCATGGGCGTTGCCCTCGGCGGCTTCGGGGTATACGATAAGCTCGTGGATTTCGCGGGAGCGGGCGCAACCACTCCCCTGACGGGATTCGGAAGCCTTATTGCCGAGGGAGTGCGGGAGGGCGTTGATAAAAAAGGTCTTCTCGGCGCATTGACAGGCGGCTTCACCGCCTCCGCCGCAGGAATTGCCGCCGCCCTCATCTTCGGCCTCTGCGCTTCGGTGATATTCAAGTCGAAGAGGAAGTAGTAACACCGCTGTTGCATTTTCGCTCTTGTCAATTTATTGAAGAGATACGGTCGCTTTTTTGAAAAAAAGCTCCGCAAAAAACTTTATAAAATTGGTATAGCTGAATCATACAAGGCAAAAGTCGCAGGGCAATGCCCTGCGGCACCAAAGGTGCCTTGCCCGTGAAAAAACATTGATAAAATGAATGTATTCATTTTATCAATGTTTTTTCATTACGGGCCTTTTGCTTTTTTGTTTCTTTGTCTTTTTGAAGTTTCTTTGC
>JAZUAR010000016.1:0-18047 GCA_045638055.1 Candidatus Avispirillum sp. | reverse complement strand
GGGGGTGACTGTCGCCTTCATTCCTGTCTTGTCGGTTTCGGAATAAAGAACGAACTGAGCGTGTTCCTTCTCGTTCTGAGCCATATAAACGGAATAGGTATCCATTCCCGAAGGAGTGATATCATCGGTGAATACCTTCTTGAAGGAATGCTCAAACCACATACTAAGGCTTTCGTCCTCTGCGGGAGCTGTCTGTTTTACGTAGCTGTCCACAGGGTCATCGCTTACAGCAGCTGCTGTGAATGCGCCAACGCACAGCGAAATCATCACAACTGCCATCAGGAGAAAGAAAGCTGAATTTTTCAGAATCTTTTTCAAATCGATCCCTCCTTGAAATAATTTATCTGTGATTATTTTATCAAAATACACAATATTTGTCAATCAATTTATCCTCTTCTCTACAATATCCACATATCCGAAAGAAAAAATTCTGTCCTTTTCACAACACTCCCGTCATATACATATACATAATAAAAGAAAGGCGGATAGCTTATGAATAAAAGAACAGACAAAAAAGCAAGAAAAAGAGACCGGCGCATCCTTTCGGCACAGATCTCGGGGGCGATATGCGCAGCCCTTTGCCTTTTGATACTTACGTTTTGCGCATGGGACAGCGAAAGGTATTTTCGGGAGGATTCCGTTCCCGTCTCCCTTTCCTTTACCCCACCCAAAGAAGCCGAGGAGGAGGGATTCTGGGATATATTCTCCGAGGCTGTGATCCGCCTTTTCAGAATAGAGGAATAAATGGCAGGGCTCCTCTTTCTCTGTCTTGCACTTCTCTCCTGCCCCGCCCCCTTCTCTCTTCTTTTTGCGATCCTTTTTCACGAGGGCGCACATATAGCCTCAGCCGCCCTTCTCGGCTTCAAGTCCCCCTCCCTGTACCTTACGGCAGCAGGAGTCAGGCTTTCATATTGCAACACAAAAAGGCTCGTCCCCTCCCTTTTCGTATTGCTTTCGGGGTGTATCGCAGGAGGGTGTGCTGCTCTTCTTCCCTTTTTGCCGAAGTATTTCAGGCTGTACTGCGCAGGGCTTTCGGCAATAAACCTGCTCCCTGTTTCCTGCCTTGACGGAGGCGGCATACTGCTTTTGGCTCTTGAATCGGTAATGCTCCCCGACCGCGCATATAAGATCGCAAGGGCAGCATCTGTCAGTTGTGTTCTTTTATTGTGGGCAGCCTCAACTGCCGTGCAGCTGAAGGCAGGGGCAAACCTCACCCTCCTTGCAGTTTCCACCTACCTCACGGTGAACGCCCTCGGCGAGGGGAAATAATCTACTAAGAAAGTTTGGTGATAAAATGCAACAAAGCGCAAACACAGGCTACCTCAAGGTGCAGACCGTCACGGCTGACGGCGCCTTTCCCGTTGAGGGAGCCGTGATCATCGTCACGGATTCGGAGGGAAGCACAATAGCCTCCCTCCGCACAGACCGCTCGGGGCTTACGGAGACCCTCTCTCTTTTCGCCCCATCCCGCACCCTTTCCCAGACTCCCGAAAACGGAGGAGAGATTCCCTATTCCACCTATACCGTGCAAATTTCAAGGGACGGATTTTACCCCGTTGAGGATTACAGCGTGCCTGTTTTTGACGGCATCACGTCTATTCAGCGCGCCAATATGATCCCCCTTTCCGAGTTTTCTCCCTTGCCTCCGAATCCCCGCCCACAGTACGTTGAAACTCCCGGGTATGATAAGCTCCAAAACGGTGGAGGTGATATCGAATGAACGGTCAGGTCAATCTTCCATTTATCCCCGAAACTGTGACAGTCCATCTCGGTCCGCCCGACTCCGATGCACAAAACGTTACAGTTTCCTTTGTGGATTACATAAAAAACGTAGCCTCAAGCGAGATATACCCAACGTGGCCCGAAAATGCACTTCGGGCAAATATTCTCGCACAGATATCCTTTGCCCTCAACAGGATATACACGGAATACTACCGCTCCCGAGGGTATAATTTCGACATTACAAACTCCACGGCAATAGACCAGTCCTTTACCTACGGTCGGGATATTTTCGAGAATATCTCAAACATCGTTGACGATATTTTCGACACCTATATCCGCCGAGAGGGGTCAGTGGAACCCCTTTTTGCCCTCTACTGCGACGGACAGAACACCTTCTGCCCCGGGCTTTTACAATGGGAAACTGTGGGACTTGCAAACGAGGGCCTCGGCCCCTTTGATATTCTCACCCGCTTTTACGGCACGGATATAGGCCTTGTGCCCGATGCCCCCATTCAGGGAGCTACGGAAAGCTATCCAGGAAGAATCCTTTCTGTGGGAAGCTCTGGAAACGACGTTAAGCTCATACAGACCCGACTAAATAGAATTTCAAGAAACTACCCCGCCATCCCGAAAATCGCCCTCATAGACGGCATTTTCGCAACGGATACGGAGGACGCGGTGCGCGCTTTTCAGGAGATATTCTCCCTTCCTCAAACAGGACAGGTGGACAGGAGCGTATGGTATGCGATTGCAAGAATATATGCAGGAGTGAAAAGCCTTTCCGACCTTAATTCCGAGGGAATCGCCCCCGAGGAGGTGACAGACCTTTTCGCTCAGGAGCTGAGCCTCGGCTACACGGGCAGGGGCGCCTCCGACCTTCAGTATTTTCTCAGATTCATTGCGGAATTCAACCCCGCAGTTGAGGCTCCCGCAATCGACGGAGTTTTCGGCGCAGAAACTGAGAGCGCCGTCCGTTCTTTCCAGAGAGAATACGGTCTGCCCGAAACGGGAGTTGTAAATCTTGCCACGTGGGAGGCAATATATTCCGCATATCAGGGAATGCTTGAAAGCCTGCCTCAGGGATATTTTTCCGATTCCACAGAGCCCTACCCCGGCTTTCCCATACGCCTCGGAAGCCGAGGTGAGGAGGTGCTTCGGATACAGCGGTACCTGAACAGGATATCCCAGGCATACCCTCAGATTCCAAGCCTCGAGGAGGACAGCGTTTTCGGTCCCTCAACCCAGGCGGCAACTCTTGCATTTCAGTCTCTCTTCGGTCTCAACCCCGACGGAATAGTCGCCCTCACCACCTACAACCGCATCGCCTCCCTTTATCGTGACCTCGTTGAAGGGGATAAGGCATCGGGCGGTCAATTCCCCGGCTCTTTATGAAAAAAAGCGAAAGAAAGGAAGAATTTTATAGTGGAATGGTATGATATAAAGGACAGAAAGCCGTTTATAATGCAGCTGCAGAAAAAGCTGAGGTCTCTCTCCCGATGGACGAATGACCCCGCCCTAAGCGTTGCCGTTGACGGCATTTACGGCAATCGCCTAAGAGATGCGATAAGTCACTTCCAAAGCCTCTATGGCCTTGATAATACTGGGATCGCAGACTTTTTGACATGGGAATCCATAGACGATGAATACAGATATTACTCCGAGTTGTTCGGCAAAAGCCGAAGTTTATCCCCCTTCCCCGATACGGCAGATTTTTCCGTCGGTCAGGGAGAAAGAAGCGATCTTATCCTGCTGATACAAATAATGCTGAACGAGCTGCGAATTTTTTACGATCTTTACGGCTACATACCTCAAAACGGACGGTTCGGAACGGCAACAGCAAGCGCCGTGAGAGAATTTCAGCGAGTTGGCGGCCTTGATATGACAGGCAGAGTCGACCGCCGCACGTGGAACCGCCTCGCCGAGGAATACGACCTTGCGGTGAGGAGGAATGAATGAAATCAATGGATTTTCGAGAAGGGGAAACGGTCGCTTTTTTGTAAAAAAGCTCCGCAAAAAACTTCAAAAAAGGATGTGCTAAAGATAGCTTTAGCACATCCTTTTAAGCCCTTACAGGGCTTTTCTACTAAAAAGTATCCCCACTCAATAATCCCTTATTTTCATTAATTTCCGCCTGAAGCGGAAATTTTCCTTAACGTTTCCCGAAGGGAAATATTTCACATTTGCAAAGCAAATATTTCATCGCGAAGCGATTTCACCCACCGAAGGTGGATTTCACTGAAAAAGCACCCGTAAGGGTGCTTTTTCTTCACATCTGCTTTTTTATCTGCTCCAGGGCGCCCTTTTCGAGGCGGCTGACTTGTGCCTGGGAGATGCCTATCTCCCTTGCTATCTCCATCTGGGTCTTTCCTTTGAAAAAGCGCATATTGATTATGGCTCTTTCCCTCTCACCGAGGCTTTTCAAGGCTTCTCTGAGGGCTATATCCTCAAGCCACGCCTCGTCTGTTGAATCCGTGTCGCTTATCTGATCCATAACGTATATGGAGTCCCCGCCGTCGCTGTAAACAGGATCGTACAGGGACATGGGCTCGGCAATCGCCTCGATTGCCGCTGCCACCGCCTCAGGCTTTTCCGAAAGCTCCTTTGCTATCTGCTCAACGGTGGGCTCCTGAGAATCCTCCCCCTGAAGCCTCTCCCGCACCTGCAAGGCACGGTAGGCAAGGTCCCTCACCGATCGGCTGACCCTTATTGAGTTGTTATCCCGAAGATAGCGCCTCACCTCGCCGATTATCATAGGGACAGCGTAGGTCGAGAACTTCACGTCAAGCTCAACGTTGAAGTTATCGATAGCCTTTATAAGCCCGATACACCCCACCTGAAAAAGATCGTCAAGATTCTCACGCCTGTTTGTAAATCGCTGGATAATGCTGAGAACAAGCCTTAAATTTCCGTCTATCAGCAAAGCCCTTGCCCCCTCGTCGCCCTCCCTCACCCGAAGGAGAAGCTCCTTTTTCTCCTTGTCGGAAAGGGTCTTAAGCTTTGAGGTATTGACACCGCATATTTCAACCTTGTTGTAGTACATCCGCCCACCTCGCAATTTTGATAAATCAATTATTGCCAAGGGGGCACACGTTATGCACAGGCGCCCGTTCCTCTTATTTCCAAAGGAGTTCCCATTGTTGAAATTTTATTTATAAATTCGTATTTATCGGGGAGACGATATTGGTGTTTCGTAGGGGCTGATGCCCACATCAGCCCGCCCATCTGCACGAGAACGAAACGATATTCACAGCGAATTGTTACGTCTGTAACGGGTCGATGTGGGCATCGACCCCTACGAATGGCCAGGTTCGTCTCCCCCATAAACCCAAATTTGGACAAAACAAAATGGCTACGGAAAACCCATAGCCATTCTTTTTTTGAAGTTTTTTGGGCGACTTTTTTACAAAAAAGTCGCATCACCTCTTATCCTATCTCAATCAGCTCGTACTCGCGGCTGCCGACTCCAAGGGCGGCTGCGGCTTCTACTGTGAGAAGTCCGTTTCTTGACTCTATGCGCTCTACAAGATGATCTCGTCCGGGATCCTTTGAATTATACACAAGATCAAGGCACGCCTGATCTATTGCAACAGGGTCAAGGGATGCCAGTATGCCGATATCGCTCATGCAGGGATCCTCTGCAACGGCGCAGCAGTCGCAGTCTACAGACATATTCTTCATCACGTTGATATAAACGATCTTTCCCTCAAAATAATCAACAACGGATTTTGCCGCATCTGCCATTGCCATAAGGAATGAATCGTGATCTGCCGTCCATTTCTTCTCGGGCTCGCCCGCTCCGTGGATGTATGCCTTTCCAAAAGAGGATGCAAGGCCGATGGAAAGCTGCTTGAGGGCTCCGCCGTAGCCTCCCATGGGATGGCCCTTGAAATGGGAAAGCACAAGCATGGAATTATAGTCCACAATATTCTGGCCCACGTAGTTTTTCTTGATTATCTTACCCTCGGGAATGGGCAGCTCAAGGTCAGGACCTGTGCAGTCGAGGATATTTACCCTGTAGAGATCAAGCCAGCCATGCTCACGAAGAAGGGACATATGCTTTCTCGTTGTATTTCTCGCACCGCTGTATGCAGTATTACACTCAACGGGATAGCCGTCAACCTCCGCTACGATATCCTTCCACAGCTCGGGGCGAAGGAAATTCTGGTTTCCCCTTTCGCCTGAATGAAGCTTTACCGCCACTCTTCCGCAAAGAGGACTTTCAACGGCACGGTAAATACGAACTATCTCCTCGGGAGTTATATTTTTGGAGAAAAATACTTTAGAACTCATAAAAACACCAACCTTTCTTGTGCTATTTTAACACAAATATGAGCCTTTGTAAATACAAAATCCCCTGTCTGCGGTTGACATTGGAGCAAAAAAGGGGTATAGTTATATTAGAAAAGTGTTTGGAGGTAAATATGTCTTACAAAATCATACAGATCGACCCTTATCTTGCTCCCTTTGAAAAAGATATTGACCTCAGAATGACGGCGTACAAGGAAAAGCGCTCTCAGCTTCTCAAAAAAGGCGAGACACTCTCCGATTTTGCAAACGCCCATCATTATTTCGGCTTCCACAAGACTAAAGACGGCTGGGTTTACCGCGAATGGGCGCCCGGCGCTGATTCCATGTATCTCACCGGTGATTTCTGCGACTGGAATCCCCGCGCACATAAAATGGAAAAGCTTCCCGAGTACGGCGTTTTCGAGCTGCACCTCAAGGGAAAGAGAACTCTCAAAAAGGGCACAAAGGTTCAGGCAATCGTTATAAGAAACGGCGAGGAGCTTCGCCGCGTTCCTCTTTATGCGACCCGCGTTGTTCAGGACGAGGAAACCCTCCTCTGGTGCGCTGAGATCGAAGATACTATGGCGTCCTACCCCTGGACTGACGAGGGCTTCAAGCCCGCAAAGTCTCCCCTTATCTACGAGTGCCACATCGGTATGGCAAGCGAGGAATACAAGGTTGCCTCCTACAAGGAGTTCACAAAGAACGTCCTTCCCCGCATCAAGGAGCTTGGCTACAACACTATCCAGATCATGGCTATCATGGAGCATCCCTACTACGGCTCCTTCGGCTATCAGGTTTCAAACTTCTTTGCACCCTCAAGCCGCTACGGCAGCAGTAAGGACTTAAAGGAGCTTATAAACACTGCTCACTCCATGGGAATTTCAGTTCTTCTTGACGTTGTTCACTCCCACGCTGTTAAAAACACGGCAGAGGGCATCAACGAGTTTGACGGAACTACCTATCAGTTCTTCCACGACGGTCCCAAGGGCGAGCACTCCGCATGGGGTACAAAGCTCTTTAACTACGGCAAGGGTCAGGTCATCCACTTCCTCCTCTCCAACCTCAAGTACTGGATGGAGACCTTCCATTTCGACGGCTTCCGCTTCGACGGCGTTACCTCAATGCTTTATCTTGACCACGGTCTCGGAAGCGCATTTACAGGCTACGATATGTATTTCTCCATGAATACGGATATCGAGGCTATCACCTATCTCCAGCTTGCAAACGAGCTTATCCACGAGATCAATCCGGGTGCCCTTACTATCGCCGAGGATATGTCCGGCATGCCCGGTATGTGCCTTCCCATCCGCCATGGCGGTATCGGCTTTGACTACCGTCTTTCTATGGGCATTCCCGATCTCTGGATCAAGTTTATCAAGGAATATTCCGATGATGATTGGGATATGTTTATGCTTTGGCACGAGCTGACAAGCCGCCGCCCCAAGGAAAAGGCTATCGGCTATGCCGAGTCTCACGACCAGGCTCTTGTTGGCGACAAGACTATCATGTTCCGTCTCTGCGACTCCGAAATGTACTGGAGCATGGCAAAGGACCGCGAGAGTGCCGTTATCGACCGAGGTATGGCGCTCCACAAGATGATCCGCCTTATCACCTCCACCCTTGCAGCTGATGGTTACCTTAACTTTATGGGCAACGAATTCGGTCATCCCGAATGGATCGACTTCCCCCGCGAGGGCAACGACTGGAGCTACCACCATTGCCGCCGTCAGTGGAGTCTCTGCGAAAACGGACTTCTTCGCTACGAATATCTTCTTGCCTTCGATAAGGCTATGATCGACCTTATCACTAAGCAGAACCTTCTCAAGAAGGAAGCTTATTCCCTTTGGGTCGGACAGGGCGACAAAGTTATGATGTACGGCAAGGGCAACACCGTTCTCCTCTTCAACTTCAACCCCACCCAGTCCTTTGAGGGCTACTTCGTTCCCGTTCACGAGGAAGGAACCTATTCCGTTATCCTTTCTACCGATGAGGAACGCTTCGGCGGTGCAGGCAGAGTTGATATGGGCTACAAGTACAAGGCTACAAAGCAGCCCGACGGAAGAATCGGATTCATGTGCTACCTCCCCCAGAGATGCGCTACCGTGCTTAAGAAGACATCGAATAAAATCTAAAATATAACAAAGAGCCGTTGCGAAAGCAACGGCTCTTTTAGTTTATATTAATGCAAATTTATCGAAAATGAAACATACAAATTTGGGGTTGTCGGGGGAGATTGAAATTGAGCGATACACATTTTTGCGTCATCCTGAGCGGAGTAAATATCATAGTATGATGTTTGTGTGGCTCGCTAGCGAGACACTGAGTCAGAACCCGACCCAAGGGAGGGCGCCCCCTGTGTGGCGGGATCTACGAAATTTGATAGGCGACATCGGTAATCGTTCGGAGATCCTGCCCTCTGAGGAGGGCACCATCCTAAGGGATGGTTCGACTCCGCAAACAACTCACCGGGTTGTTTGCTCCGCTCAGGATGACGTATCAAGGTTTGTTCTCCTTCGAATTTCGATTTGTTTCTCGTTCATATTGGCGGGAGGATCAAGCCCCTCCCCTACGGCAATATTTATCGTTTGCGTTTGTTTGTGCATCAAATCTCGTTTCGGTTCGCGTGCAGATGGCGGGCTGATGTGGGCATCAGCCCCTACGAAACGACTATTATGTCTCTCCGATAAACCCGAATTTGTTTATGTTTCTTCATAGAGTTTTTGCATATCCCATTATATTTCTGCATTCTCAATCAGCCATTTTGCAACTCCATCCTCCTCGTTTGAGGGGATTATTGCTGTTGCTATGGCTTTGAGGTCGGGGTGGGCGTTGGCAACAGCATAGCATTCGTCTGCTATTTTGAACATTGAAATATCGTTGATTCCGTCGCCAAAGGCTACGATTCTGTCGCATCCCAGGTGTTCCTTCAGGCGAAGGATAGCCTCGGCCTTTGTTGCGCCCTTTGGGAGGAGCTCAAGATAATAATCGGGGGAATAATTATCGGGATAAAAATGGCATACGGATGTGTTCTTCAGCCTTTCATAAAGGGGCAAAAGCTCTGCTTTTTTGCCGCATGCGCTTATTGTGAATATCTCACCCTGGAAAAGATCCTCGTTTTTTCCAAGGTAGGCTCTCGGATCGTTTTTTCTCGTTCTGAAATACTCCTGCGCACCGAGGGACTCAAGGTGGGCTGAGGTGTAGGCGAACCTTTCCTTGCCGTCAATGAGGGCAAAGGTTCGGGGAGATATGCCGCCATCGAGAAGAGTGCTGATAATAAAATCGCTTTCCTCTTTTGCAAAAATCGAGGACAAAACTCTCTTGCCGCTTTTCATATCTACCGTAAAAGCACCGTTATAGACTACGGCAAAGGGGACGGGAAAGCCCCTCGTTGCCGCACCTGCAGTAGATGCGGAGCGAGCTGTGGCATATGTAAAAATCATACCTTTATCCATAAGATTTTTCAAGACCTCTGCCGAGAAATCGGAGAGTGTCTGATCGTTATGAAGAAGGGTTCCGTCAAGGTCTGTTACGTAAAGAGTTTTCATATTTCCCCCATGCCTCCCATTATTTTTCCACAAGGCTATGTTATCACAACCTATTGAAAAATCAAGATATTTCTGCTATAATACTGTTATAATTATTGATCATGAAAGGTTGTATACTATGAATTTTGACGTTATCATTATCGGCGCAGGCCCCGGCGGAATCTTCTCAGCTTACGAGCTTTCAAGCCTCAGACCCGATCTGAAGATCGCAGTTTTCGAAGCGGGCCATGCCCTCAACCGCAGAAAATGCCCTATCGACGGCGATAAGGTAAAGAGCTGTATCGGCTGCAAGAGCTGTTCCATTATGAGCGGCTTCGGCGGTGCAGGCGCTTTCTCTGACGGCAAGTACAACATCACAAACGATTTCGGCGGCACTCTTTACGAGTATATCGGCAAAAAGCAGGCTCTCGATCTTATGAAATACGTTGACGAGATCAATATGCGCTTCGGCGGTGAGGGCACAAAGCTTTATTCCACCGCAGGCACAGGCTTCAAAACCGAGTGTATAAGACACGATCTTCACCTTCTTGATGCTTCCGTGCGACATCTTGGTACTGATATTAACTACATCGTGCTTGAAAATCTCTATGCACATCTTGAAGATAAGGTTCAGTTCTTCTTTGACAGCCCCGTTCTTCACGTTAACCGCACAGAGGGCGGCTACGAGGTTGTCTGCAAGGACGGCACCTATTCCTGTAAGGAATGCATCATCTCCGTCGGCAGAAGCGGTAGCAAATGGATGGAAACCGTTTGCCGTGAGCTTGATATTGAAACCAAGTCCAACCGTGTTGATATCGGTGTTCGAGTTGAGCTTCCTGCTGCAGTTTTTGCCCACATTACAGACGAGCTTTACGAGAGCAAGATCGTTTACAGAACGGAAACCTACGGCGACCGTGTCCGCACGTTCTGCATGAACCCCAAGGGCGCCGTTGTTAACGAAAACACAAACGGAATCATTACAGTTAACGGCCACAGCTACGAGGACCCTGCAAAGCAGACTGAGAACACAAACTTTGCTCTTCTCGTTGCAAAGCACTTCTCCGAGCCCTTCAAGGACTCCAACGGCTACGGCGAGAGCATTGCAAGACTCAGTAATATGCTTGGCGGCGGAGTTATCGTTCAGCGCTTCGGAGACCTTATCAGAGGACGTCGCTCCACACCCGGACGTATAGAAGAATCATTCGTAACCCCTACCCTTTCCGCAACCCCCGGAGACCTTAGCCTTGTGCTTCCCAAGCGTGTCCTTGACGGCATTATCGAGATGATCTACGCCCTTGATAACGTAGCCCCCGGTACGGCAAACGACGATACACTTCTCTACGGAGTTGAGGTCAAGTTCTATAATATGGAGGTCGAGGTTGATGCAAACCTCGAGTCCCGCCATCCCGGTCTTTACATTATCGGTGACGGAAGCGGCATCACCCACTCCCTTTCCCACGCAAGCGCCAGCGGCGTCCACGTCGCAAGAGATATTGCGAGGAAGTGAGGGGGGACGCAAAGGACTTTTTTGTAAAAAAGTCCTCTGCACTCCCAAAAAACTTTAAAAAGAAAAATTGGAGTTGAAAGAGCAAACACTCACGCGTCATCCTGAGCGTAGCAAATAATCCGGTGGATTATTTGCGAAGTCGAACCCGACCCATGGGAGGGCGCCGTAAGGCGGGATCTCCAACGCAGGTAAGCACTATCTTTATTCTTAGAGATCCTGCCCTCTGCGGAGGGCACCACCCTAAGGGGTGGTTCGACTGCGCCAAACACCACCCCGTGGTATTTGGCTCCGCTCAGGATGACGCGTAATTGTTCCCTTCACCTTTAGATTTTATCTTTTTCCCTTTTTAAAGTTTTTTGCGGAGCTTTTTTACAAAAAAGCGACCGTCTCCTTCCCTTCAAACTCCAATTTGTTGGGATGTTTTTACCATGTTCTCTTCTCTTTTCACTGAAAAAGCACCCTTTCGGGTGCTTTTTCTTATTTTGCAAGCTCTCTTTCGACGATTTCCTTGAGGTCCTCGTATTCAAGAGCGGAAACGATGATATCAACGATAACGCCGTCCTCATCGATGATAAGCGTTCTGGGCCATTCTCCGCGACCGCCCAGGTTTGTATAATATCCGTCCTCTCCGGCGCTGAAATCGGCTACAAAATTAACGTCACTGTCGGGATACTTCTCTCCGATATATCCGGGAGCTGCAGCTATACCCATGAAGGAATGAACTGCAAATACGGAGATCTCGTCCTTATACTCAGTTGCTATTCTGTCAAAGAAAGGAAGCTCCGCAACGCAGGGGGTACACCACGTTCCCCAGAAATTGATGATGGTAAGGCGACCCTCCTTTGTGGGGTCGATCTTATCGGTCTCGCTGATGCCGTCTGCTGTGATTCTTGAAAGCTCAGTGCCGTAGCAAAGGTTTCCGACCTCGGTTCCGGGAACTGCAGGCTCTTCCTGATTCCAGAAATACACAATACTACCAACAAGAACTGCGATCATAAGCACTGTTGCTACGATTCTTGTTGCAAGTCTTGCCTTTTTATTGCCCTTGACAGTTTCGGGAAGACTCTTTTTTGTTCCCTTCCAAACGATAGCCTTTGTGGGACATACGCTTACGCAGTCGCCGCAGCTGATGCACTCGCTGTCGCCGACTGTTTTAATATCCATCTTACAGCGGTTCTTACAGAGATTACAGTGTGTGCACTTGTCCTCCTCAACCTTAACACCGAACACGGAGATCTTGTTGAAAAGTCCGTAAAGTGCGCCGATGGGGCACATAAAGCGGCAGAAAAGGCGGAAAATGAACACACATCCCACCATAACGCTTACGAGAATAAGGAATTTCCAGGTAAAGAGTGGGCCAAGCATTGAGAAATAGCTGTCGTTTACCTTATTTGCAAGGAGAGTAACACCGCCCTCGATTGTTCCGGAGGGGCATATGTACTTACAGAATGCAGGCAGCGGAACGTCGCGAAGTGCGTAAATAATAGGGATTATAAATACAAAAACCACAAGGAATACGTACTTGAACACGGAAAGAACTCTTGTTACGGGGCTTTTCTTGAGCTTGGGAGTCTTGATCTTATAAAGAAGCTCCTGAATAAGACCGAAGGGGCAAAGCCAGCCGCAAATCATTCTTCCGAACATGATTCCGTAAAGAAGAAGGATGCCGAAAACGTAGAACATTGCGCCCTTTCCTGCGGAGAAGGAGCCCTGAAGGCTTCCCAGGGGACAAGCGCCCACAGCGCCGGGGCAGGAATAGCAGTTCATGCCGGGGACACACACGGTTTTTGTATCGCCCTTATAAATGCTGCCCGATGCAAATCCCTTCAGATTTGCATTAAAAAGAAGGGCAAAATAAAGCTGCATGAGCTTTCTTTTTGTAGGGATAATATCCTTTAATTTCTTGAAAATTCTTTTCATTTCACACCTCATTAACCAAGACCGATGCACTCGGTGCAGATATTAACAGCCTTAGTAAGAACGTCACTGTATCCGCCGAGGTAAATACCGCCGACGATAAGAGCAACTGCAACAGCCGCGATAACAGCAATTCTTATGATGAAAACAGCTCGGCTTGCCTTTTTTTCAGGCTCAGCCTCAAGCTCATCCTCTCTTGCATCGGGAAGCTTTTTGAGAAGCTCAACCTCTTTTTCGAAGCTTTTATCCGTTGCGCAGATATAGTAAACGGAATAACCGCAAGGAATTGCAATGCAGGAAAGAAGGATCAAAAATGCATTTAACACAGATCCGTTGATATCATCTGTATAGTTTTTTGACACCATTGCATATACCAGAAACAGTATGGAGAACACTGTCCAGACACCTGCGAGAACCCACTTTCGAACAGTTCTCTTCAATCTAATATTATATATAGCAGATACTGTTTCGGAATCGTGGTCGCCGCTCTTTATGTTCTTCTTTCTTGCAAGGCGTTTTGCAAGATTTTCGTTATCTTTATTCACTTTTCTCTTTTTTGTGTTCAAGGGAGAAATGAACTCATAAACGAATCCGATAAGTGTGAGTGCGATAGTTACGTAAACGGGAATTGCGATCTTTGAGAAGGTATCCGCTACAAGCTCGCGGGAATAGGCCTGGTCCGGATGGAAGACGGGGAGGCCGCCTTCGAAGGTGACGTTAAAGTATATCCTGATGCAGCCCGCCATAAAGCAAAGTCCTGTCAGGATGATAAAAACCGCCAAAATAATATTAAAAATGCTATGAAGTCGCATTTCTTTTTCTTTTGTCATATTTTTGTCTCCTTAGTCGTTTTCATTCGCATCTTAGTATAACATGATTTATTTAAATTGTAAATAATTTAAGAAAATAAAAAAAAGATGTGCCGAAAATATTGCTTTTTCAGGGGAAAAGTAGTAGTATAGATTGAATATGTATGTATTTATATATAAATTAATATAAAGAAGGAGTTTTACAAAGAAATGGAGAAAACAAAGGTTTCAAAAAAGCTGACCAGATTGCTCTCTTTGCTGCTTGTAATTTCTATGCTCGCAGGCATGATCGCAATCCCCTCAGCGGCTGCCGATGAGTACAATGCGTCATTCATCCAGCAGCTCAACAACCTGGCAGTTGACTACACGAGCTATCTTGATAACTCAAAGGTCTTCAAGCTGCCTGAAGGCGTAAGCGCTGACGAGGAGATCTCCGTCATCATCACAGTTGACGGCGCTTCCGTTATGGATGCTTACAACGGCACCGACAAGACAATGAGCTTTTCGGAGTATGCCCAGACTGAAGAGAACACTGCTAAGGTAAAGCAGACAGTCAACGAAAAGAAGGCTGACGTTCTCAAAAAGCTCGACAAGAAGGAAATTTCCTACACCATCGGTGAGGAATACTCCGCAGTTCTCGCAGGCTTTGAGCTTATTATCAAGGCAGGCGACTTCGAGGCTACCTGCAAGTCTCTCGACCGTGGCATGAATGCCATCGTCGGCGAGGTTTACAACTCTTGCGAAACAGAGCTTGTTGAAAACGAGGTTAACGTTTTCGACACAGGTATCTTCAACAGCGAAGGCTGCGGCTATGACGGAAGCGGAATGGTTGTTGCTGTTCTTGACACAGGTCTTGACACAAACCACACAGCTTTCTCCACAGACAACTTCACAAGCGAAAACCTCGGACTTACATACAAGGACGTTAAGAAGGTAGTAGGCAAGTCATCTGCAAGCGAGCTTCTCGACGGACTTACAGTTGACGACGTATACGTTAACGAAAAGGTTCCCTTCGGTTTCGACTACGCGGATAACGACCCTGACGTTTATTCCACACACAACAACCACGGTACTCACGTTGCCGGCGTTATCGTAGGTAACGACGATACTATCCGCGGTGTTGCTCCCAACGCTCAGGTAGTTCCCATGAAGATATTCTCCGACGTTCAGGATTCCTCCAGAACTGCATGGATCCTCGCAGCCCTTGAGGACTGCGTAGTACTCGGTGTTGACGTTATCAATATGTCCATCGGTACAGCATGCGGCTTCTCCAGAGAAACTGACGAAGAGGCAGTGGGCGGTGTATTCGACAAGATCCGTGAGGCAGGCATCAGCATGATCGTTGCTGCTTCCAACAGCTTCTCCAGTGCAAACGGAAGTGAGAAGAACGGTAACCTCGGTCTTACATCCAACCCCGATACAGGTACAGTAGGCTCTCCCTCCACATACGAGGGCACAATGTCCGTTGCTTCCATTGCCGGCGTTGAGACTCCCTACCTCCTCTACAACAAGAAGATCATCTACTTCACAGAGTCCTCCGATGCATCCGGCGAGGAAAACGATTTCTTCAAGACCCTCCTCGGTAAGAAGGATTCCATTGAGATCGAATACGTCCTCATCCCCGGTGTAGGCCGTTCCGCTGACTATACAGGTCTTGACGTTGAAGGCAAGATCGCACTTGTAAGACGTGGTTCCAACACATTCGAGGAAAAGGCGCTCATCGCTGAGGAGCAGGGCGCTGCAGGTATCATCGTTTACAACAACGTATCCGGTGACATCAAGATGAACGTTGGTAAGGCAAAGCTCGCTGTTTGTTCCATCTCTCAGGACGACGGTGAAATGCTTGCTCAGAAGGATTCCGGCACACTGAAGATCAAGAAGACTCAGACATCCGGTCCCTTCATGTCCGACTTCTCCTCCTGGGGTCCCACACCTGACCTCAGAATCAAGCCTGAGATCACAGCACACGGCGGAAGCATTCTTTCCTCCATCACAGGCGGCGGCTATGACCGTATCTCCGGTACATCCATGGCTTGTCCTAACCTTGCAGGTGTTGTAATCCTTCTCAGACAGTACGTTGTTGAAAACTTCCCCGAGATCGCTGACGACAATAACGCAGTTAACGATATGGTTAACCGCCTTGTAATGTCCACAGCTGATATCGCTATCAATACAAACGGCCTTCCCTACGCTGTAAGAAAGCAGGGTGCAGGTCTTGCTAACCTCCAGGCTTCCATCGACACTCCCGCATTTATCAAGACATTTGATAAAGACGGCAACGAGATGAACAAGACAAAGCTTGAGCTTGGCGATGACCCCAAGATGAAGGGTGTTTACGAAATGACCTTCTCCATCGTGAACTTCGGTGAGAAGAAGCTCTCCTACAAGCTTGGCGGCTACGTTCTTACTGAGGGCGTAAGCGAAACAAAGACAAATGCAGGTGAGACAACAGTTACCGAAGAGGCATACACACTTGACGGTGCGAAGATCGAGATCCTTTCCGTTGAAGGCGGCTCAAAGAGCGGCAAGACAATCAGCGTTAAGGGTGGCGAGGAAGCTAAGGTAACAGTTAAGATCACTCTCTCCGATGAGGATAAGAAGTATCTCAAGGATTCCTTCGAAAACGGTATGTACGTTGAGGGCTTCCTTACACTTGAGGCTAAGTCCGGCACAAAGGTAGACCTTAACGTTCCCTACCTCGCTTACTTCGGCGACTGGACAAAGGCTCCCCTCTTCGACCTTACATTCTACGATACAAACGCAGATGAGCTTGACGACGGTATCGACCCCGAGGACAAGACAATGGCGGATGCATATGCTTCCCGTCCTGTCGGCGGTGTTTCCGATGACTACGTAAGCTACCTCGGCTCCTACTACTTCATCCAGGATCCCAAGGATATGGTTATCGCAGCAAACGAAAACTATATCGCACTTTCCAACCAGGTAGGCTCCGTTCACTCCCTCCGCTTCGTTTGGGCAGGTCTTCTCAGAAACGCTGAGCGTATCGAGATCTCAATTACAGACGACATCTCCGGTGAGGTTATCTTCGAAACAGTTGATAACGACGTTCGTAAGTCCTACAGCGACGGCGGCCCCACAATCTACCCCGCAAACGTTGAGATCGAATTTGATACAACTGAGTATCAGCTCGAGAACAATAAAACATATACAGTCCGCCTCGAGGGCTTCCTCGACTACGGCGAGGACGGCGGCAAGAAGACAAACAAGAAGAACGTCTTCGAATTCCCCCTCACAATCGACTTCCAGGCTCCTACCGTTACTAACGTTGAATACCGCTTCGAGTACGATAAGACCTTGAAGAAGAACAGACTTTATGCAGATGCCTATATTTACGATAACCACTACTCCATGTGCTCTCAGCTCGGCTACGTAGCAGAGGGTGAGGACGAGAACGGCAACCCCGCTCCCGAAATGAAGGCATTTGAGCAGTATATGACTCCCGTATACTCCGAGCGCAACAGCACAACAAAGGTAACATACGAGCTTACAGACTACATCTACGATATGAAGAACTTCGCTGCTACAAAGAACAGCTTCGTTCTCACAGTTTATGACTACGCTCTTAACTATGCTACCTACGAGATCGGTCTCCCCGATAACTACACAGATTTCTACTTCGAGAGCATTGATGCTGACCTTACTCTCAGCCCCAATGAAGTATTCTCTCTCGAGCCTGTAGTTTCTCCCTCCACAGAGTGGTCCGAGCTTCTTGAGTACTCCTCCTCCAAGCCCAGCGTTGTAAGAGTTGTTAATAACAAGCTCGTTGCAGTAGCTAAGGGTACAGCGACAATCAAGGCACAGGATCCCACAACAAACAAGTCCGTTTCCTTTAAGGTAACAGTCCTCGGAAAGGACGATGAGGGCTACAGAAAGTACGATAAGCCCGTTGCAGACGTATTTACTCTCGACGGATTTACAACGATCAAGTCCTACTACATGCTTGATAACGAGGATAAGATCCTCGGAGATATCGGAAGCACAAACTTCTTCGAGGGCAAGTTCAGCCTCGCGATGTATCCTTCCGAATCCATCCTTCTCAACTACTCTCTCGATGCTTACTTCCCCAAGGATACAACCATAGCGTATGAATCCAGTAACGAAAGCATCGTTAAGATCGACCAGACAGGCGTTGTAACTGCTCAGGCAGAGGGCTTTGCCTCTGTAACCATGAAGGTTCTCCTTGACGGCAAGAGCACTTACTACTCCGAAACAGTTTCCATCGAGGTTAAGGACCCCTACGTGAATACAGCCGCACAG
>JAZUAR010000015.1:0-18392 GCA_045638055.1 Candidatus Avispirillum sp. | reverse complement strand
GATGACGTATAAAATGTGCATAGCTCAATTCCAAACTCCCCTACAAACCCAAATTTATCAAAAAAGGAATCCGCCTGAGGGCGGATTCCTTTTATAATTATTCATATAAGATCTGCGATATCAAGGACAAGCTTTTCCGTTGCCGCCCAGCCGATGCAGGGGTCGGTGATGGATTTGCCGTAGATGCCTTCGCCTATTTTCTGTGCGCCGTCCTCGATGTAGGACTCTGTCATAAAGCCCTTTGTCATCCTCCTGATGTCGGGGGACTGACGGCAGCTTTCCAGAACGTCCATTACGATCTTCGGCTGATCTTCAAATCTTTTTGCGGAGTTTGAATGGTTCGTATCAACAAGAAGGGCAATATTCTGAAGCCCTCTGCTGCAGTATGCGGAGTAAAGCTCCTCCAGATCATCTCTGTGATAATTGGATACTGCCTCGCCGCTTCGGTCTACGTATCCTCTGAGGATAGCGTGAGCGAGGGGGTTGCCAAGAGTGTCGACCTCCCAGCCGCGGTAGATAAAGGTATGGGGGAGCTGTGCAGCCATGATGGAATTGAGCATTACGGAAATATCGCCGCTTGTGGGATTTTTCATGCCCACGGGGATCTCGATTCCGCTTGCTGTCAGCCTGTGCTCCTGATTTTCAACGCTTCTTGCGCCTACTGCAACGTAGGAAAGAAGGTCGGAAATATAGCGGTAGCTATCGGGATAAAGCATTTCGTCTGCCGTGGAAAGGCCTGTTTCTGAAAGGACTGCGGTATGAAGTCTTCTGATGGCGATGATGCCGCCTATCATATCCGATTCCTTTTCGGGGTCCGGCTGATGGACAAGACCCTTGTATCCCTCTCCCGTTGTGCGGGGCTTGTTTGTATAAACGCGGGGGATAAGAATAAGCTTATCCGAAACCTTCTCCTGAAGGCGGGCAAGGCGGGAGCAATAATCAAGAACTGCGTCCTCGCGGTCAGCCGAGCACGGTCCTACGACAAGAACCATCTTCTCGCTTTCCGAGCAAAACACATCCGCAATTTCTTTATCTCTTGCCTCTTTTATCTTCGCAAGAGATTCTGTCAGCGGATACTGCTCCTTTATTTCCTTGGGAATAGGGAGCTTTCTTTTGAAGTTCATATTCTTCAAGAGAGGTCATCTTCTTTCTTTTACATTTTCACGAAATTGTGTATAAATATACACAATTTCCAATAAATATCCGTTATCTTATCTGTCCGTTTCCGTTGATGATGTACTTATCTGTGGTGAGGGCAGAAAGACCCATGGGGCCTCTTGCGTGAAGCTTCTGAGTGGAAATACCGACCTCGGCACCGAAGCCGAACTGACCGCCGTCTGTAAAGCGGGTGGAGGCATTAACGTAAACGCAGGCCGCATCTACCATAGTGCAGAAAAGCTCTGCATCTCTTCTGGATTCTGTGATGATAGCCTCGCTGTGGCCTGTGCCGTAGCGGTTGATGTGGCTGATAGCGCAGTTTTCGCTAGTAACAACCTTAACAGCGCAGATAAGGTCGTTATATTCAGTATCCCAGTCTTCCTCAGTTGCAGGATTGCATCCGATGATCTCCTGCACCTTTTCGCAGCCTCTTATCTCAACTGCGCATCTGTCAAACACTTCCTTGAGGCGGGGGAGAAAATCCTTTGCGATTTCAGCGTTTACAAGCACTGTTTCGATAGCGTTGCAAACGGAGGGACGGGACACCTTCGCGTTTTCAATAACGGAAAGTGCAAGATCGAAATCCGCATCACGGTGAACGTATATATGGCAGTTTCCGGCACCTGTTTCGATTACGGGAACGGAGGAATTTTCAGTTACACTCTTGATAAGTCCCTTGCCGCCGCGGGGGATAAGCACGTCAACGATGCCTCTCATCTGCATGAGAGCATTTGCGCCCTCGCGCTCGGTATAGGGGATAAGGCAGACTGCGTCCTCGGGAAGACCTGCCTCTGTGAGAGCCTTTTTCGCAATAGCCTCGATTGCAAGGTTTGTGTTGATGCACTCCTTGCCGCCGCGAAGAACTGCCGCGTTTCCGCTCTTTATACAAAGGGCCGCAATGTCTGCAGCTACGTTTGGACGAGCCTCAAAAATAACGCCGCAAACACCGAGGGGAACCTTTATCTTCTTGATCTCCATTCCGTTGGGGCGGGTGAACACCTCACCGCCGCCGAGGGGGTCGGAAAGTCCGATAAGGGCTGTGATGCCCTCTGCAAGACCTGCGATTCTCGCCTCTGTAAGGCTTAAACGGTCAAGCATTGCAGTTGAGATTCCTGCCGCTCTTGCCGCTTCCGTATCCTTTGCGTTTGCCTCGAGAAGTGCTGCGGTATTTTCAACGAGGAGGCGTGCAAAGGAGGAAAGAAAAGCATTTCTCTTATCGCCCTTTGATGCTGCAACGGCAGGGGATGATGCCTTCGCCTTCTCGCATATTGCTTTTACGTTTTCGAATATCATATCGTTACTCCTTGCGCTCGGGGACAAAGTATGTACCCACCTTATCGCCGTCGGTTATCTTATAAAGCACCTCGGGGTCGGCGCCGTTTGTGATTATCATAGGTATACCTGCCTCGCCTGCAATGCTTGCGGCGCGGATCTTAGTTACCATTCCGCCTGTTCCCACAGCACTTCCCGCATCTCCCGCAAACTCGCGGACGTCCTCAAGGCACTCAACTCGCTCAATGAGCCTTGCATCGGCATTCTTGTGGGGGTCGGAGTCGTAAAGACCGTCGATATCGGAAAGGTTTACAAGAAGGTCTGCTTCGGATACCACCGCAACGTATGCGGAAAGAGTATCGTTATCGCCAAAGCGGATCTCCTCTGTGGAAATGGAGTCGTTTTCGTTTACGACAGGCACACAGCCAAGCTCCAAAAGAGTGGTGAAGGTATTTCTTGCAAGGTCGAAGCGGTGGGCATCCTCAACGATCTCCTTTGTCATAAGGATCTGGCCCACGTTATAGCCGTATGCCGCAAAAAGACGCTCGTAAAGGCTCATAAGCTCGGGCTGACCTACTGCCGCCAGCGCCTGCTTTTCAGCAAGTGTGCGGTCTCTGTGAGAGATAGAAAGCTTTGATGCTCCCGCCGCAATAGCACCTGAGGAGATGAGCACGACCTCAACTCCCGAGTTTTTTATATCGGAAATAGTTCTTACAAGCTTTTCAATTCTGCGGATATTGAGCTTTCCCGTCTCCGCGTGAGTGAGGGTGGACGAGCCTATTTTAACCGCAATGCGGCGATACTTCCTTGTTTTTTCCATTTGGACCTCAAAATCTTTGAAAATTTCAAAAAAATTATCAAATTGTATTTAAATTTCCCGTGATATATATTATAATAGTATGAATAGTTATATGATAGGGCTTTAATATTCCCATTATACCACTGTTTATTTGATTTTCAATACTAATTTTTAACAGGAGATAAAAAATGGAAAAGAAAAAGTACAGCGTTAAAATTGCGGACGTAGACATGAACATCATCACCGATGAGCGTGAGGACATCGTTATGCGCCTTGTTGGCCTTCTTGACAGCGAGATCAAGGGCATCACAAGCCAGTCCAGAAACTACTCCAAGATCGATGCGGCTATCCTCGTTGCCCTCGACCACGCAAGCAACAGACTCAAGGCTGAGAAGAGAGTTCGCAATCTTGAAGCGCAGATCGCTCTTTACGATGCAAACCTCCGCAGAATGAGAGAGGAGAACATCAAGCTCAAGACATCCATGCTCGGTAAGGTTTCCGAAACTGCAGAGGAGATCATCTCCGAGGAGCAGATCCCCCTCGAAACTGAGGAGGCTGAGGAGGCTGTAGCTGTTGAGGAACAGATCGAGGAAGCTCCCGCAGCAGAGGCTCACGATATCGAGGAGCTTTTCGAGGAGCCTGCAGAAGAGGAAAAGGCTGAGGAGCCCGTAGCAAAGTTTGACAAGCTCCGCCAGATCGAGAGCCTTCTCCGCGGCAACTGATTGCATCAGTTGCAATGAAATCCACCTTCGGTGGATGAAATCGCTTCGCGATGAAATATTTGCTTTGCAAATATGAAATGTTTTGCTTCGCAAAACGTTAATGTTGATTTTTGCCCGAGCAAAAATCTTCATTACCTCTTCACTATTACTTTTTACCTATTACTTCACATGAAAGGGGGCTGACATATGAAAAAGCCTGAGCTTCTTTTGCCTGCGGGAAGCCGAGCCTCTCTTGAGGCGGCTATCGAGGGCGGCGCCGATGCCGTTTACCTCGGCGCGGGACAATTTAATGCGCGTATGCGTGCCGACAATTTTCAGGGTGAGGAGCTGAAAAACGCACTCTCTCTTGCAAGAGCATATGGGGTCAAAACATATGTCACCCTCAATACCCGTCTTTTCGATGCAGAGCTTTACGATGCTTTAAAGCTTGCCGCAACTCTTTATGAATACGGCGCTACCGCTCTCATCGTTGCGGATATGGGAATTGCAACCCTTATCAAAAAGCACATTCCCGACCTTGAGATCCACGCAAGCACCCAGCTTTCGGGACACAGCGTTCTCGATGCCGAGGCACTTGCCAAGGCAGGATTTACCCGAATGGTCTGCCACCGCGAGATTACCCGCGACGGACTTTTCGAGCTTTGCAAGAATTCACCTATTGAGATAGAAATGTTTATCCACGGCGCATACTGCGTGTCCTTCTCGGGACAGTGCCTTATGAGCGCCGTTATGGGAGGACGAAGCGGAAACCGCGGCGAATGCGCCCAGCCCTGCCGTCAGCCCTACACAAAACCGGGCGAAAAGGGAAAGAATTATCCCATTAGCCTTAAGGATATGTGCCTTGCCTCACACATCACCGATATTATCGCCTCCGGCACCGCATCCCTGAAGATCGAGGGACGCCAGAAGCCGCCGGAATACGTTTACGGCACGGCAAAGATCTACCGCCGCCTTCTTGACGAGGGCAGAAACGCAACAGCCGAGGAGATCGAAGCGCTTTCGAGAATCTTCAGCCGCGATGGCTTCTCCGACGGCTACTTTACATCAAATCAGAAAAATATGAGGGGCGTCCGCACCTACGACGATTTCCTTAAAATGGACAAATCGAAGTTTGAAGGACTGAAAAGAAAGGCTCCTCTTGATATAACCTTAACTGCGATCGCAGGAAAGCCTGCAACCTTTACGGCAGCCTCTGCCGAAAAGAGCTTTACCGCTACGGGCGATATCGTTGCCCCTGCAGGCGAGGTTGCTCCCCTCAGCGAGGAGGGTGCAAAAAAGAACTCCTCCCGCCTTGGTAATACTCCCTTTGAAATGGGGAAATTCACATTTTTAACAGACGGCAATGCCGCTCTCACTCTTTCCGCCCTCAACGCACTTCGCCGCGAGGCAATAAGCGGACTTTGCGCTCTTGAAGAAAGAAGCGCTGCCGTTCCCGACGTTACCCCCAAAAAGGGCAATAAAGCAAAGAATGAAAAGATTCTCTACACCGCAGAATTTCTTTCAAAGGAGCAGATAACTCCCCTTGCTCGTGAATTTTTCGGAAGAATCTATCTTCCCTTCGGCGCTCACAGCGAGGAATATGATATTTCCCTTCCTCCCTATCTTCCCGACTCAAGACAGGACGTTTGGGATGCTGTTAAGGGAAAGAGAGTCCTTGCCCACGGCACAGGTCAGCTTGCCAAGGCTTCCTCTGTATGCGCAGAGGTCGGCGCCTCTCTCAGAATAAACGTATTTAATTCATCTGCCGCCGAGTATTACAGCTCTCTCGGAGCTGATTTTATCACTCTTGCCCCCGAGGCAAAGAGAGCGCAGATGAGAGATATCTCCTCCCCCGCACCTGCAGGTGCCGTTGTTTACGGAAGACTTCCTCTCATGCTTACTCTCCGCTGCGCAATTTCCGACGGAGATTGCAAGAAAAAGGACAAGACTCAGATCTGCTCCTCTTCAATCACCGACCGACATACCGTGCGCTTCCCTGTTTTCGGCATGCCCGACTGCACAAACGTTATTTACAACAGTGTGCCTGTGTTTATGGCAGACAAGCAGGATGAATTAAAAAAGACAGGCTGCACCGTATATCATTTCATTTTCACAGATGAAACTGCCGAGGAATGCGACAGCATCATCCGTGCATATATGAATGGAGAAGGTCCCGAGGATCCTTCGAAGATAAGAAGAATGCAGTGACGATTACGGAGAAACTTTTTTGTAAAAAAGTTTCCGCACCTTCAAAAAACTTTAAGAAGGTTTTATTTATGGAAAAAGTTACTCTTAAAATAAAGTAGCTGGCTGAGGGCATGGAGCCTCTCAGATATATTGACGGCAAAAGCGACTGGATAGACCTTCGCTGTGCCGAGACTGTGGAAATGAAAAAGGACGAGTTCAAACTCATCCCTCTCGGAATCGCCATCAAGCTTCCCGAAGGGTATGAAGCACACATCGTGCCCCGCTCCTCCACTTACAAGAATTTCGGCATTATTCAGACAAATCACATGGGCGTTGTTGACGAAAGCTACTGCGGCGACGGCGACCAGTGGTATATGCCCGCATACGCTCTTCGCGATACAAGAATCGAAAAGGGCGAGAGAGTCTGCCAGTTCAGAATCATGCGCCATCAGCCCGCCATCAATTTCGAGGAGTGCGAAACTCTCGGCTCTCCCGACCGCGGCGGCATCGGCTCTACGGGTACTAAATAATGGAATCAAAAAAGCTTATCCTCGCATCCGCATCTCCCCGCAGACGTGAGATACTCCAGTCGGCGGGATATATCTTCGATATAATCTCCCCCGATGCCGATGAGGTTTCGGGCGGACTTTCCCCCGATGCGCTCACCGTTGAAAACTCAAAAAGAAAGGCAGAGGCAGCGCTCCGCGAAGCGGACGGCGTTATCATCTGCGCCGATACTGTAGTTGCTCTTGGCGATACTATTCTCGGAAAGCCGGGCAACCGCGAGAAAGCGCGCGAAATGCTTTCATCCCTCTCGGGAAAAAGCCATTCCGTTATTACAGGCTACACCGTTACAGACGGCGAAAAGAGTGTCAGCGGCTACGTTGAAACTATCGTAACAATGCGACACATTTTCGACGACGAGATGGACGCATATATTGACGTTTGCTCCCCTCTTGACAAGGCGGGCGCTTACGGCATACAGGAGGCGGCAGGAATGTTCGTTTCCAAAATCGACGGAGACTACTACAACGTGGTAGGTCTTCCTCTTTCAAGAATATCTGAAATTTTACGCGAGAGCTTTGGCATCTGCGCGTTTATGAAATAAAAAGGAGTCCAGAATGGGAAAATATATTGGAATAGACCTTGGAACCGCCAATACTATCGTTTACGTTAAGGGCAAGGGTATCGTTCTTCGCGAGCCCTCCGTTGTTGCAGTTGAGCAGAGATCAAAAAAGGTAGTTGCCGTTGGTAACGATGCAAAGCTTATGCTTGGTAAGACCCCCGGTTCTATCGTTGCTATGCGCCCCTTGAAGGACGGCGTTATCGCAGAATTTGATTTTACAACAGCTATGCTCCGCGACTTTTTCAAGAAGGCATCCGGTACTACTGTTTTCAGCCGCCCCAAGGTTCTCGTTTGCGTTCCCTACGGTGTTACAGAGGTTGAAAAGAGAGCCGTTGAGGACGTTGCTCTCGAGGCAGGCGCTCAGTCTGTTGCTCTTATCGAGGAGCCCATCGCTGCCGCTATCGGAAGCGGTCTTCGCGTTGAGGATGCACGAGGCAGCATGATCGTTGACATCGGCGGCGGTACTACCGAGGTTGCAGTTCTTTCTCTCGGCGGAATCGTTCTCTCCACCTCCCTCAGAATCGCGGGCGACGAGCTTGACGAGGCTATCGTTAACTACATCAAAAAGAAATACAACATTCTCATCGGTGAGATCACAGCGGAAATGCTGAAAAAGAAGATAGGCAGCGTTCATCCCGCTGTTGACCGCGGTATTATGGAGATCCGCGGACGTAACCTTCTCAACGGTCTTCCCGCAATCGTTAACGTAAGCTCAGCGGAGATCCGCGAGGCTATGCACGAGCAGATAGTTCACATCGTTGAGGCTATCAGAACAACTCTTGAGAACACTCCCCCCGAGCTTTCCAGCGATATCTACGACTCAGGCATCATGCTTGCAGGCGGCGGCGCTATGCTCGGCGGTCTTGATGCTCTCGTTACCCACGTTACAGGTATCCGCGCAACCGTTGCAAAATCACCTCTTGATGCTGTTGCAGTGGGTATCGGTCACGTTATTGAAAACGCAAGCGACAGCGACGGAGTTCAGTACAGAAACCGTAGCTCCAGATAAACCGAAAGGAGGCGCAAGATGCGCGACTTTCTCAAATCAAAGTTTTTTACCGTTGTTGTTATCATCGCTATGGTAATGGTCATAGTCCCCACGGTTTTCGGGTCTATGGGTCTTACCGGGGTGCTGAAGGACACGGTCAACATAATCCTTTCCCCCTTCCAGAAGGTCTTTACCTACTGCACTGATGCAGTTGACGGCTTCACCTCCTTTTTCACGGAGTTTGACCGCATCGTTGAGGAAAACAATGCCCTCAGAGAAGAGATCAACACTCTCAGAGATAAGGTGAGCGATGCCGAGGAAGCGGAGGAAATGAACGAATGGCTTTATAACTATCTTGAGCTCAAGCGCGAGCATATGGATTTCCATTTCACAGAGGCCACAGTATCAGCGCGAGAGGGCGGCAACTATACCACCGTCTTTATGCTGGACAAGGGCAAGGCCCACGGTGTTATGCAGGATATGCCCGTTGTAACAGAGCACGGCATCGTCGGCTACATCACCGAGGTTGGCACAACCTGGGCAAAGGCTGTTACCTTCCTTGAGGAGGGCACTGCCATAGGCGCCTACGTTGAGCGAAGCGGAGCCGAGGGCGTTGTTGAAGGCAGCTTTGCTCTCGCTGAGGACGGAATCTGCCTTATGTCCTATCTTTCCGAGGATTCCGATATAAAGGAAGGCGACAGAATCGTTTCCTCAGGCTACGGAAGCGTTTACCCCCGCGGCCTCGTTATCGGCACTGTGGAAAAGATCGAAAAGGATTCCGCATCCCGTTCAATTACAGTTACGGTCAGACCCGGTGCTGATCTTCGTGACCTTACAAGAATGATGATCATTACAGATTATGAAGTCTACACAGAAGAATCAAAATAAGGCGCCCGAGAAAAAGAGCGAGTGGCAGATTCCTGAAAGAAGCCAGGTATTTCTCACTCCGGGTGCTCAGAAAACTATAGAGGATGCTCAGAAAAAGGGCGAGCAGGTGAGAGTGGTCCACGATCGCTCTCCCGCAGAGAAAAAGAAAAGCCCCCGTCCGGCGCCGACGGCTGACAAGCCTGCGTCCGACACAAAGAAAGCTCCCGCCCCCGAAAAGAAAGCACCTGAAAATATGACTCTCACTCAGGCTATCCTTGCAGAGCTGAGAGACAGACTGAGGGTCATCCGCCTCAGTATTCAGGTGAACTCCGAGGATATTATAAAGGGTGCTGTTTGCGCTGTTCTTCTCATATTCTTTACCCTTTCGCAGACAACGTTTTTCGTTCGCTTTGCCCCCTTTGGCAAGGTGCCCGATCTCGTTCTCATCTTCGTTCTCGCCATCGGCGTTTGCGAGGGTGAAAAATGGGGCGCTGTCACAGGACTTGTTGCCGCTTTCGTCATCCAGGCGATAGGAGGCAGCGGTATGGGACCCGAGCTTTTACCGCTTATATATATGCCTGTCGGCTGTGTCGGAGGACTTTTATCAAAATACTATCTCAGACACACATTCCCCGTTATGGCGTCATATGCTTTGGCAGCATCACTGCTTCGCAGTATCGTTACAGTCATTACGGCATCCGTAGTGCTCAATGCTTCTCTCGGAGAGATCATTACAAAAATTGCTCTCCCCGAATATTTCTCAACCGTGATAATTTCCCCCCTGCCCTTTCTTTCAACGTGGCTCATAATGCGCTTGTTCCATAAAACAAGAGCAGAAAGAACTGCAGGTAAGGCAGAATAAAACAAAAATCTATAAGGAGGTCGGCAATGAAAAGAAAAAGAGAGCATCTCTTCCGTTATATAGTTATAGGCGCATTTTACGTCATCGTTTGTCTTATATTTGTCGCCCGACTTATAAATATCCAGATCGCAGGTCAGGACTACTACACCGAAGCATATCACGACGGATATTTCTACAGAACAGTTCCCATCCAGGCTCAGCGAGGCGAGATATTTGACCGAAACGGCAATGCCCTGGTTTCCAACACCTACACCTACAGCATTTATCTTGACGCAGGCAGTCTTACAAACGATCAGAATGAAAGAAATCTTTTCATTCTGAGACTTCTCGATAAGGCTGAGGCTATGGGCGAGTACGACGGCTTCGAGCTTCCCGAGCAGCCCTTTGAAAAAAAGGACGGAAAATGGAAGTTTGACAAGGTCTTTATGGCAACAGCCTACGGCAAGCGCTTTACCCGCCTTCTCAAGGACCTTGGCTTTGAGCAGGACGACCCCGAAAAGGGCGGCTGGGAAAAGGCCGACAAGGAAGAGATCAGAGAAACTCTTCTCGAGCGCTACGGCATTACCGACGAGGAAGGAAAGCTTCGCTATTCCGAAAAGGACTCAGAGCTTATCTTTGCCATCCGCCTTGATATGGAGCTTTCATACTTCTCAACAGCGGAGCCCTATACCCTTATAAAGGACGTTGATATCAAGTTCATATCCGCCGTTACCGAGGGCACTGTCCGCGGCATCGGCATCTCCTGCGATGCTTCCCGAATCTACAATTATCCCGGCTACGCTTCCCATATGCTGGGAAGAACGGGCAAAATTATGGCGGAAAAGGCTGAATATTACACCGAAAAGGGATATAAGCTTAACGCCATCGTCGGCACCAGCGGTGTTGAGGAAGCCTTCGAGGACTACCTCCACGGCGAGGACGGCACTCTCACCATCGTTGAGGACGAATACGGAAACGTTGTCGACACCTACGTTTCAAAGGAGCCGAAGCCCGGTCAGGACGTTTATCTCACCATTGATATAAATCTCCAGATTGCCGCCGAGCATGCTCTTAAATCCAATATCGAGCTTATCGTTGAAAACGGCAAGGCAGATGACCGCGAGCTTTCAGGCGAGGACGCCAATGCAGGCGCTCTTTCCGCCATCGAAAAGGATACGGGCGCAGTTCTTGCTCTTGCAACCTACCCCACATACAACCTGGCAACCTTTAACGAGGATTATGCATCTCTCAGAGAGGACGAAAACTCGCCCCTCTTCTTCCGCGCCCTTGAGGGTACCTACGCCCCCGGCTCTACCTTTAAGCCCGGCGTTGCCGTTGCCGCCCTTCAGGAGGGTATCATCTCTCCCTGGACGCAGATATATACTGAGGGTAAATATAAATATTATGATGACTTCCAGCCCTCCTGTTGGATCCATGCTCAGCGCTACGGATACGGCCGCCACGGCTCCATCAACGTATCCGAGGCAATTCAGGTTTCCTGCAACTACTTCTTCTTTGATATAGGCAGACAGCTGACTATTTCAAAGATCACAAAATACTGCAAGGGCTACGGACTCGGCGAGCCTACGGGCATCGAGCTTCCCGAAAAGACAGGTATCCTTGCAGGCCCTGCCCACAGAGAGGCATCGGGTAACACCTGGTACGACGGCGACACCCTTGCCGCCTCCATCGGTCAGTCCGATAACCTTTTCAATCCCCTCCAGATCAGCGTTTACGTTGCTACGATGCTTAACGGCGGTACCCGCTACTCCGCTCATCTTCTTCACGAGGTGCGCGAGTATGACGGCACTGTTGTTTATACGAGAGAGCCTGAGGTTATTGACACGGTCAGCCTTGATGCAAAGGCAGTTTCCACAGTTAAGTACGCGATGAAGGACGTTACCGAAAACGGCTCTGCGGCGCGATTATTCGTTGACTACCCCATCGTTATCGGAGGTAAGACAGGTACCGCTCAGGTTACAAAGACCTCATCGGATAACGCTCTCTTCACAGCATTCGCCCCCTTTGATAATCCCGAGATCGTAACCACCTGCATTATCGAGCACGGCGCAAACGGTACCGATGCGGGTTATGCCATCCGCGACCTCTTTGATGCTTACTTCGGTCTTAACGAAGAAAAACCGGAAGACGATACTACAAATGAAGATAACTGATAAAAAAAGAGCCCTTTCAGCCGTTGAAGAGCTGAAAAAGCTTTACCCCGACTCCGTCTGCTCTCTTGAAAGCGGCGGCGACCCCTGGCGACTCCTCGTTATGGCACGGCTTTCCGCCCAGTGCACGGACGAGAGAGTCAATATCGTGTGCCGCGAGCTTTTTTCTGAACTTCCCTCAGTTGAAAAAATGGCTGAGGCTCCCGTGGAGCAGATCGAGAGACTTATAAAATCCTGCGGACTTTACCGCAGTAAAGCAAAAAGCATAAAGGAATCCTCGGAAATTCTTGTCCGCGACTTTTCGGGACAGGTGCCCGACAATATGGAGGACCTTCTTTCCCTCCCCGGTGTGGGACGAAAGATTGCAAACCTCATCCTCGGCGACGTTTTCCATAAGGGAGGCATCGTTGCGGATACCCATTGTATGCGTATCTGCGGGCGTCTCGGCTTTTATCCCGAGGATAAAAAGGACCCTCTCAAAACAGAAAAAATAATGACACCTCTTATCCCAAAGGAGGAGCAGAGCGATTTCTGCCACAGAATCGTTCAGTTCGGCAGAGATATATGCACTTCAAGAAGCCCGAAATGCTCCGAATGCCCCCTTTACGGGATATGCTTACATAATTCAAAAAAGGAAGGCTGAACCCATGAAAAAAGAACAGAGCTGCCGCCTCGGCAAGGTCGGAGGACAGGCAGTGCTTGAAGGCGTTATGATGAAGAGCGGCGAGGACGTTGCTCTCGCTGTCCGCAAAGATGACGGCTCTATCGCCATTAAAACATCAAAGCACACATCACTCAGAAAAAAGCACAAGATCTGCAACATTCCCCTTATCCGCGGATGCGTTAACATGGTTGAGACTCTCATTATGTCCATGGGAACTCTTGAGGATTCCGCAAATATGCTTGGCATCGACGAGACAGAGGACGAAACAAAGTTTGAAAAATGGCTGAGAAAGGTGTTCGGCGATAAGCTTATGAACGTTATTCTCGGCATCGGTATGGTCCTTGGCGTTCTTCTCTCCGTCGGACTTTTCGTTCTTCTTCCAAACTACGTAGTTTTCGGAATTAACGCACTTTGCAAGCATTTTGGGGATTTTGAGCTTCCCAGCATCGCCCAGAATGCCATTTCCGGCGTTATCCGTATTGCAATTTTCGTCACCTATATCCTTCTCGTTTCTCTTATGAAGGACATCCGCCGCACCTTTGAATACCACGGAGCTGAGCATAAGTCCATCGCCTGCTACGAGGCGGGAGACGAGCTCACCCCCGAAAACGCAAAGAAGTATTCCCGCTTCCACCCCCGCTGCGGCACAAGCTTTATTATCGTAGTTCTTATTATTTCCATTATTGCAACAGCATTTATCAACTGGAACACATGGCCCAAATTTGCCATTATCCTTACAAAGATAGCAATGCTTCCCTTTACTGTGGGCATCAGCTTTGAGTTCCTCATCTGGGCAGGCAAGCACCCCAACTGGCTCACAAGAATTCTCTCCGCTCCCGGTATGTGGATGCAGAGAGCTACAACAAAGGAGCCTGACGAGGCGCAGCTTGAGGTTGCTATCGCAGCGCTGAAGAATGCAATGCCCGCAGAATTCCCCGAGGTGCTTGAAAAGCCCGAAGAAGCAGAAGAAGCACCCATAGAGGCCGAGGAAAACAGTGACCTTCAGTGATATCGTAAAAAAGCTTTCCGATGCAGGGATAGACTCAGCGGGCTTTGAGGCCGCAGAGCTTATCTGCCACTTTGAAAAAGTCAGCCGTGCATCCTGCCGCTTCGGAGATTACTGCTCCGAGGAGCTTTCAAAAGCAATTGATGAGCGCATATCGGGAAAGGCCCTTCAGTATATCATCGGCGAATGGGACTTTATGGGATACACCTTCAAGGTCAGCCCCGCTTGTCTTATCCCCCGCGCCGACACGGAGCTTCTCTGCTCCTATCTTTGCGAAAACGCCCCGAATGGCGGCCGCTTTGCAGACCTTTGCACGGGAAGCGGATGTATTGCCATTGCGGCTCTTCTTGAGCGCCCTGACCTGAAGGCTGTTGCAGTTGAGCTTTATCCCGAAACGCTGGAAATCGCCCGCGAAAACGCCCGTCTTCTCGGGGTGACCGACAGAATAGAATTTATCCTCGGCGACGTTACGACAGATACCTTAGAGGGGGAATTTGATATGATAGTATCAAACCCGCCCTACATTGCCGCAGAGGAAATGGATAGCCTCGACACAGAGGTTTTAGGGGAGCCCCACCACGCCCTCACCGACGGCGGTGACGGACTTTCCATAATCAGAAAAATCATAGAAATATACCCCTCTCACTTAAAAAAGGGCGGTTCTCTCGCCATCGAAATGGGATGGAAGCAGGGCGAGGCTCTTTGCTCCATCGCAAAGGAGCGGGGTCTCTCTGCCACACTTCTCAAGGATATTGAAAAAAGAGACAGAGTTACTGTAATAAAAAGGATAGAAACAGTATGAAGCATATAGAAATACTTGATACGACACTACGTGACGGTGAGCAAACACCGGGAGTGCGTTTCAGCCTTTCTCATAAAATAGAAATAGCAAAGCAGCTTGAGAGACTCGGAGTTGACGCCATCGAAGCAGGATTTCCCGCTTCCTCCAAGGGCGATTTTGACGCGGTTTCTGCAATCTCCAAGGAAGTGCGCGCCTGCAGCATTCAGGCTCTCGCCCGTTGCATGAAAGCAGATATCGACTGCGCCGCAGAGGCTCTCAAGGATGCTGCCGACCCCATTATCCACGTTTTTCTGGCTACAAGCCCCATTCATCTTGAATATAAGCTGAAAATGGACCCCGAGGATGCCCTCTTGCGCATCAGCGAGGGCGTTGCATACGCAAAGAGCCTTTGCAAAAAGGTTCAGTTTTCTCCCGAGGATGCTACGAGAAGCGACCGCGACTATCTTTGCCGCGCTGTCAAGTGCGCTATTGATGCGGGCGCGGATATTATCAATATCCCCGACACCGTAGGCTATTCCCTCCCCGAGGAATACTCCGACCTCGTTTCCTATCTTCTCGAAAACGTTGAGGGCCTTTCAGAGAAAATAATCAGCGTTCATTGCCACAATGACCTTGGCATGGCAGTTGCAAACAGCATCACGGCAGTTTCTGCAGGTGCGGCAAGAGTTGAGTGCGCCGTTAACGGAATCGGCGAGAGAGCGGGAAATGCTTCTCTTGAGGAGGTCGTTATGGCACTTCGTGTGCGCCGTGAATTTACAGGCTGCGACACAAGGATCGTTTCCAAGGAGATTCTCCGCACAAGCCGAATGGTATCAAGCTTTGCAGGACACGACGTTGCTCTCAACAAGGCTATCGTCGGCAAAAACGCATTTGCCCACGAATCGGGAATCCATCAGCACGGAATAATGGAGAACAGAAGTACATACGAGATCATGAACCCCGAGGATATCGGTGCAGATAAGAGCACTCTCGTTCTCGGCAAGCTCAGCGGCAGACACGCGTACAGCCAGCGCCTTGCCACTCTCGGATATGCTCTTGATTCCAAGGGAATCTACTCCACCTTCGAGCGCTTCAAGGAAATTGCACAGAAGAAGGTTGCCGTTACAGACAGCGATATCCGCGCCATCGTCAACGAATATCTTGACGGAATCGAGGGTAAATACTGGGTGGACACATTCCAGATACAGTCGGGCAACCATATGAAGGCTATGGCTCTCGTTTCTCTCAGAGCAGGTGACGAGGTGTTTACCGAGTCTGCCCCCGGTGAGGGACCTATCGATGCCGCCTTCAACACCATCAACCGTATTGCAGGCGCTGACGACGTCGTTCTTGAATCCTATAACCTTAAAGCAGTTACCGAGGGTGCGGATGCGCTGGGTGAGGTTAAGGTTAAGATTTCCTCAGGCCACGGCGCATTTACGGGCAGAGGCGTTTCCACAGACGTTATCAAGGCAAGTATCAAGGCATACGTGAACGCCATCAATAAATGGACCCGTGCACAAAGGGGGCCCGAAAATGAAGCTTGAAATATATGATTCCACCCTCAGAGAAGGTGAGCAGAGCGCTACCGTCTCCTTCTCGAAAAATGATAAGATAAAAATCATCGAAGCCCTTGACCGACTCGGAGTTTCCTATATCGAGGCAGGTATGGTCACCTCCCCCGAGGACGTTGAGTTTTTCGAAAAGGTTTCCAAAATGGAGCTGAAAACAGCTGTCCCCGTTGCATTCGGCGCTACCATCCGCTCGGGCGAAACTGCTGAAAGCTCCCCCTCACTTTCCCTTCTTGCATCTGTCCCCTGCGACACCGTATGCGTTTTCGGAAAGAGCTGGGTCTATCAGGTTTCAAAGGTCCTCGGTACCACAAAAGAGGAAAACCTGAGAATGATAAAAGATTCCGTCAGCTTTCTCAAATCAAAGGGCAAAACCGTTTTCTTTGATGCGGAGCATTTCTTTGACGGATATTCCGACGATGCGGTCTACGCAATGAAGGTTGTTGAAACTGCAATCGACGCGGGTGCTGACCGAGTTATCCTCTGCGATACAAACGGCGGCATGCTCCCCGATATTATCGGTATGGCAACGGCGGCAGTATGCGCAAGATTCGGAAAGTGCATCGGTGTTCATTGCCACAACGACCTGGGTATGGCAGAGGCTTGTACCGTCAGCGCAGTTCTTTCGGGAGCTGTTCAGGTGCAGTGCACCGTTTCCGGAATCGGCGAGCGATGCGGAAACGCAAACCTCAACACCCTTATCCCCATTCTTCAGCTGAAGCTGGGCTTTGACTGTATAGGTGATAAGCTTTCCTCTCTTACAAGCGCTGTCAGATACATAAACGAAACTGCAAACCGCCCCTTTGACGAGCGCGAGCCCTTCGTTGGCGGCTACGCGTTTACTCATAAGGCGGGAATGCATATCGACGGCGTTATGAAAAGCCCCCGCACCTTTGAGCACGTTTCCCCCGAATCTGTGGGAAATCTTCGCAATATCGTCATCAGCTCCCTTTCGGGAAGAAGCGCCATGGCAGACAAGATGGCAGGAATCCTCCCCCACCTTGACCGCGAAAGCCCCGAGGTTGCAAAAGCCCTCAAGGCTGTCCGCGAAAAGGAGGCCCTCGGATATTCCTATGAGGACGCCGAAGCCTCTCTTGCCCTTGTTATCAAGGATGCTCTCGGACTTCGCAAAAACTATTTTAACCTCGTTCACTTCAAGGTCATGACAGACGAGGATGCCCTCACAGATGCAGAGGACAAGGCAATTGATGCAATGCGCTCAACTGCTATGATCAAGGTCTCCGTAGACGGCAAGGAAAAGCTTTCCGCCGCCGAGGGTAACGGTCCCGTTAACGCGATGGACCGTGCTCTCAGACAGGTGCTCTCTGCCTTCTACCCCGTTATCGACAAAATGAAGCTGACCGACTTTAAGGTTCGAGTTTCAAGCGGCGGCGCAACAGCATCCGTTGTTCGAGTAGTTATCGAATCCACCGACGGCAGAACAGTATGGCGCACCGTGGGCGTTTCCCCCGACATCATCAACGCCAGCTGGCAGGCACTCCGCGACTCCGTTGAATATATGCTCGATATGAATAATTAGGAAAGAGGCTGTCGCAAGTAACTGCGACAGCCTCTTCTTACTTTTATAAATTGTTTCTGTTTTTCTTTCTGTTTTCGTATTCTTCAAAAGATACGGGAACAGCACTCACCGTTTCCCACATATGCTTGTCAAGCGTACAATTGCTGATCGTGATATTGCGTTGATAGGAGATCTGACGTTTGAGAAATATAAAGCATCCTCGATCATATTCTTCTATCGCCATACTGAAATAAGCCTCCGAAGCCAAAGCTTTCACTCTCAAGGTCATTGATGGTCGGTCGAGAACGGAATACGTCTTTCCCGAATAATCGCTTTGAGACAAACTTTCAATCAACTCATTTCTTGTCATGTCGGTATGATAGCAATATTTCGGTTCTGCAATGTCTGTTTTCCATATTTCGGGGTTTAGGGGAGCTTTCGATTTTTTATGGGTGATTTTGCCCTTGCAATTACGTATTATAAAGAAAACTATTACAGGAGAAAATAGAATCAGCGACACAAAGCATAAAAAGCATAAAAATAATATAAGCTTCAAAAAGAACTTCATTTCCACTCCTCCTACTTATGTTTGTAAGACAATTATACCACGATACCCTGTCAAACACAATAACAAGATTCTTTATATCATGTAGTCTTCAAATTCGGATTTGTCGGGATGACGCGGATTAAATTTGAAAGAAATCTAAAACGTAGGGGCGACCATCGGTCGTCCGCCTGCAT
>JAZUAR010000014.1:0-4630 GCA_045638055.1 Candidatus Avispirillum sp. | reverse complement strand
TAAGGATAAACGTCTCTGTAACAGGAGGAGTTTGCACCGCCGCAGATGCTGTCGCCGTAGAAAACAACGTTGAGAGATGTCTTGTTTTCTATTCTGCTTGCAGTGAGGGGAATCTCAGCGCTTCTGTCCTCGGGAACGTAGTCATCCCAGGTGTCGGAGTGAGTGTAGGAAACGTTGATATATCCGTTAAAGAACTCTGCGCTCTGACCCCAGTATTCCCACTTGCCGTCGCCCGCCGCTGTGCGGTTGTAGTATCTGTCCCAGCTGTATCCGTTGGGGTTTGACTGAGGATGGATATAATTATAATCCTTGAGACGGATGTTTCCTGAATTGAGGAATGTGATCTGATTTCCGCTGACTGTATAGTCGATACCCTCATAGTAAAGGGAAGTGAAATCGGAGGAATACACGCTTGTTATCTCATCGGGAGTGTACATAAGCGTATACGTAGCGTTTCCGTTTTTATCCTTGATGGGATAAACAGCCTCGTTATATACGATGTTGCCCTTCCAGAAGGGAGAGGTGTACTTATCGTATTCATAGGAGTTGCAGATATAATCGGTATTTGCAAACTGAGGAGTATCTATCTTATTAAGCTCAGCAATGCGGGCATCTCTTGTTGTGATCGCATCGGAATAATCTGAGCAGAGAATAACGGAATCAATATACATAGTGTCGCCAACGGATGCGCTTGTGAAGGGGTCGATGCGCACGCTGTGAACGTCGCCGCTCCACCAGCTGAGGGAGGAGAGGTCAACTATGTAAGAGGTGAATGTATTGCTTTTTGTTATGGAATAGGTAACGCTCTTTCCTGCTGCGGGGCCTGTAACGTTTCCTGCGGAAATGAAAAGCTCTGTTGCATGAGCGAGACCTGAGGCTGTGTCGGGCACCTTATAAATAATAAGGAGGCTCTTATAGTCCGCAGCCTTAAGACCGAGGCCAGACATATCGAGAAGAGCTCTGGGGTCGATCGCGTTATGATCGTTATTAACTGTCATTTTAAGCGCTTCTTCGCTCTTATCAAAGGACACGTCTACGCTGTAGGGCTCCTTGATATAGGAAAGCATATCCTCGCTTGAAAAGACGAATTCTCCGGAGGAGGGAGAGTACTCTGTATCTGCGCTGACAGCAAAGGGAAAGGACAGCAGAAGTGACAGAGTTAGAATAATACTGACGATTTTTTTGCCTGTTTTCATATGGCATCTCCATTTCTTTATTGAAGAAATACTGCAATTAGATTATATAATATATTGAAATGATTGTCAAACAAACAAAAAGAAGGTGCCGTAAAAAAATGGCACCTTCTTTTGTTTAATTTGCTATATCTCCGAAGACCTTTTTGACAAGGTCGATACAATACTGAAGGGAGAAGGAGGAGTCTTGAGAGATTATCTCGTTTTCCTTTGCGAGTTCTTCCGTATAGTCTGAGAGAAGATAGGTTGTGATCTTACCGCTTCCCGTAAGCACGTGGGTGACTATGGGAGTAACGCCGTAGTCCTTGATATAGGCCTCGCCGCTCTCGTCCTTGTCAAGGGTCACGTTTGCAATACCGCCAACCATTCTGTTTGCAATACCCGTACCCTTCTGAGCGGTGGAATTAATAAAATTGCCAATGGAATAGTAAACTAGCATGGAGTGGTTTTCGTCCTCAATAAGCTCCACAGGCTGGATAACGTGGGGATGGGTGCCGATAACAAGGTCAACACCGCAGTCAAACATAAGGTCGGTCCAGTAGTCCTGGTTGGAATCGG
Organism: Candidatus Avispirillum sp.; assembly: GCA_045638055.1. Taxonomy (GTDB): domain Bacteria; phylum Bacillota; class Clostridia; order Oscillospirales; family CAG-272; genus Avispirillum. Next base: position 2,879 of record JAZUAR010000014.1, on the reverse strand, counting down.
GCTCAAGAACGTATTCCGTGCCCCAGTGGGGAAGAACAACGGTGAAATCCGCAATCTCCTCAGCTCTTGCAATATCTCGGCGCAGAGTTTCTGCCTTGAGAAGGTTAACGGCATAGGGCATATCGGAGGGAAGGGGAATTCCGTTTGTTCCGTAAGTATAATTGAGAAAGGCGATCTTAATGCCATTTTCTTCTCTGACGTATATATCACCTTGAGCCTCGGCTGTGGCATTGATGCCGAGATACGTAATTTCGGGATAATTTGTTTTCCAGAAATCAATGCAGTTGCGAACAGCCTTTGAGCCGCGGTCAATGGTGTGGTTCGTTGCGTGGAGGATGATATCAAATCCTGCAGAAGCAAGGGAATCGCCAACCTCGAAAGCTCCGTTGAAGCTTGGGTAGCCTGTGATGCCCATATCACGACCGCCGAGGATGACCTCCTGATTTACAAGAGCAATATCGGCGCTTTCGATATTCTCCTTAACGTTTGCAAAGAGATGATCGTAGTTATATGAGCCGTCCTCCATTTTTCCGCTTTCGGAGACCTTCTCGTGAAGAAGAATATCGCCAACCATAGAAATAGTAACGGAGGTATCGGGTACCTGGTGCTCGGTTTCGGGAGTAGCTGTTGTTTCCTCGGCTTTTTCAGTAGAAGGAAGAGTATCATCCGAGGAAATGCTTGACTCAATTACGTTACAGGACGCAAAAGAGAAGAGAACTGATATAAGAAGAAGCAGAGATAAAAGCTTTTTCATTTTTACCAGCCGAGAGTTCTGAGCCAATCGCGGCTGAGCTTTGCATTTTCAAGTGCTGTGAGGCCGAATGAGGGTGTGTCCTGCTCAACGATGACCCATTTTGCACCGATCTCTTCAGCCTTGTCAAGTACGCCTACCATATCAACGCGGCCGTAGCCAACGGGGCGGAATTCAAATGCCTCGGGGCGCTGGTAGTTGCACTGCTCGTAATCGTATATACCCTTGCAGAAGAAGTCCTTGAGGTGAACAAGAGGGCAGCGGCCATTGTATCTTGTCATGTAGTCGGGAGCATCTCCGTGGCCGATTGTTGCCCAGCAAACGTCGATCTCGGGAAGAAGATTGTCATCGGCAACGTCCTTGAATGTAAGGTCAAGCTCATACTCGCCGTTTGTCTTCTTGAATTCCCAGTCATGATTGTGGTAAAGGATCTGAATGCCGTTTTCCTTGAAATATCCGCCTGCCTTTTCGAGACGCTTGATCATCTCGTCATAGCCTGCCTTTTTATACTGGTAATCGCCCCAGAATGCGGCAATTGCAAGATAGGAAACGCCAAGATTCTTGAACTTTTCAAGAGTTTCCTCTGTTTCGTCTATAATATCGCCTGTGCTGACGTGACCGGAAATGACCTGAAGACCGATCTTGTCGCAAAGCTCTTTGAAGGTTTCGAAGGAATCGCCTGTGCAGCCGAAGCAGGTCTCAACTCCATCGTATCCCATTTCCTTTATGGCTCTGAGGGTGCCCTCCGTATCCTTTTGCATATCTTCTTTAACTGAAAAAAGCTGAATCGCTACAGGAAGTGACATAATGTAAAATTCCTTTCAAGGTCTTATAATATATTTTAATTATATTCTCAGCCAAAGGTAAAATCAAGTAAATTCAGTATATTTATGGAATTGTAAATTGATAACAGATTATAATGTTATCCTTGACAGAAATAGAGTAATGTTATATAATTAGTAAAGATTGTGGCCCTATGGGCACTACATAAAAGCGAGGAACGTTATGAAGAAAATTTTTGCATTAATTATGTGCGCAGTGCTTCTTATGGGCACATTTGCCGTAACTGCTTTTGCGGCTAAGGAAGAGGAAACAGATATCGTTTTCTCTGTTAAGGGAGCTGAGGGTAAGCCCGGCGACGTTATCACCGTAGACGTTTACGTTGATAAGAATGAGGGTACATGGGCTTGTATGTTCGAGACCCACTTCAACGAGAGATATCTGACCCTTGTTTCCGTTAAGAACGGTGACGTTTTCAGCAACGGTGAGTTCCAGAAGGCTCTTCTCACACAGCGTGGCAAGTATATCTACTATGCTGAGGGTAACAATCCCGACGTGAATAACTATAATACAGGTCTTATTCTTTCTCTTACATTCGAAATCAATAAGGATTGCCCCGCAGGTGATCATGATGTTTCCATCTATTTCCCCGACAACGGTGAGGGCTGGTTCTTCGATATCAAGAAGTTCCCTGAGGAGATCATTGAGAGAACTGTTTCCTGCAAGAACGTTGGTACTGTAAAGGTTGAGGGCGGCAATTCTGTTGATACTTCTGCACCCGATGCTGATGATACTACATCTGCAAAGGATCCTGACAATAAGGATACAGGTTCCGGCGTAGATAAGGAAACAGAAAAGGATAAGGCTCCCGAAACTATGAAGCCCGCTCCCGGTCTTCCTGTATATGAGGTTGTTACAGACGATAACGGCGACGTTAAGAGAGACGAGGAGGGCAGCGTAGTAACAAAGCACGCATACGACTCCAACGGTGATTTCCTTTACTACGAAACAGACCGCGACGGTGACGTTGTAACAGACGAGGACGGCAAGAACGTTGAGTTCGCTGATACAACAGGCAAGGACGATGAGTCCACTAAGGCTCCCGAGTCCGGTGATGATACAACAACTGACGGTGCTACAGGCGGCTTCTCTGCATATAAGGTTATCCTTATTGCAGCAGTTGGAGCTGTAATCGTTGGCGCTATCATCGTAATCATCGTTCTCACAAGACCTAAGAAGAACGAAAAGGATTCCGATAAGTAATTTATAATGAAAGACAGGACCGTGCAACTACAGCATGGTCCTGTTTTTTATAGCTTGAGTAAAACAAAATGGCTATAGGCAAAAC
>JAZUAR010000013.1:0-10879 GCA_045638055.1 Candidatus Avispirillum sp. | reverse complement strand
AAAAAATTAAATCAAGACCCCTAAAAAGTCTTGGCTTTCCAGGTGATTTTTTTATCGAACGTTGAAGAGATAATGCTATAGACTTTCATCATTGATTATGGTAAAATAATAAAAAATCAAGGAGGCTCGTTTAAAATGCTTAATATTATTCCGACTCCAAAATATATAGAAAAGGCTGACGGTACCCTTGACCTGACGGGCCTTTGGGTATCTGCACACCATGACCTTGATAAAAGGGTAGTCCTTGGGCTTTCAGCCCTTTGCCGCGAGATAGGCGAGGCTACGGGAGAATACGTCCCCCTTGCTTTGGATGAGCCATGCGATAAAGCTCTGACCGTAAATATAGGCGAGGATGGCGAGGGATATCGCCTCAAAGTATCCGCTGACGGTATCACCATTGATGCCGATGGGGCGGCAGGGGCATTTTATGCCGTGCAGTCCCTTCGTCAGCTTGTGCGGGAAAACGGTGCTACACTTCCTCTTTGCCGCATTGACGACACCCCCGATTTTAAATACCGCGGATTTTATCACGATATAACGAGAGGCCGCGTGCCCACTCTCAGAAAGCTTAAGGAAATAGTCGATACTCTTTCTTTTTACAAAATAAATTCTCTCCAGCTTTACGTGGAGGATGCCTTTACCTTTAAGGAGCTTGAGGGCATCGTAACTTGCGAATGCGCTCTCACCCCCGAGGAGATACTGGAGCTTGACTCATACTGCCGTGACCGATTTATTGAGCTTATCCCCTCAATGGCCACCTTCGGTCATCTTTTCACACTTTTGCAAAGCGAAAAGCATAACTCCATCTGCGAGCTTGAGGGCCACAAGCTTAAAAGAAACTACTGGCTTGAAAGACAGTGGCATCACACCGTTGACGTTTACAACCCTGAAACCATCAAGGTGATCGGCTCAATGCTTCGTCAGTATCTCCCGCTATTCAGCTCCAAATATTTTAACATATGCTGTGATGAGACCATGGACCTCTGCAACGGCAAAAATGCGGGCAAGGATAAGGGAGAGGCTTATTTTTATCACGTAAATCAGATAGTAGACATCGTCCGTTCATACGGAAAGACCGTTATGATATGGGGCGATGAATGTATGGCCCGCCCCGATATGGCAAAGGAAAATCTGCCTGAGGATGCTATCATTCTCAACTGGTGCTATCGCCGTGAGGTTGCAGAATGGATACCTAAAATGTTCTGGGAGAGGGGCTTTGACCAGATCGATTGCACAGGCACCTCCTGCTGGGATAACTTTATGGAGAATATCAATATCTCTGTCGGCAATATCTCCACCTTTGCTGCCCACGCGAAAAAATATAATGCGAAGGGAATCCTTAATACAAACTGGGGAGATTTCGGTCACGTCTGCCCCTTCAATTGCAATCTTTACGGCCTTCTCTTCGGCGCGGAAAAAAGCTGGAATGCCGAATCTGTAACAGACGAGGAGTTTGAGCGTGGGGCGAGCATCCTTCTTTACGGAATAGAGGATTTCAATATGGCAGAAGCTCTCCGCAATATGGGAAGGGCTATGCGAGGCTGCAGCTGGAGCGATTTTGTCAGATGGCATTCGGCAGTCACCCTTGAAAACAAGCCCGATGCACCTAAGCCCGGAAGAAGGTATGACGGTGAGTTCTGCGCCGATGCCATTATTCAGAATATTGAAATTTGCCGACTGGAGGCAGAAAAGCTTCGCGCCCTCGGCCGAGATGATAACATCATCGTAGATCTTCTTCTTTCCTGCAGAGCAGTGGAGCTGATGAACAGGGAAGTGCTTCTTGTAAACGGTGTCGAGGGATATACGGACAGGAAAGCGATTCAGGCAGATTTTGACAGCTGGCTTTCGGAATACAGCCGTGCATGGCTTCGCGACGATAAGCCCTCAGGTCTTTCAAAAATACAGGAATTCATAAAAGAAATAACAAATGTACCCGTATAAGAAAAAATGACTGTCTTGCGACAGTCATTTTTATTTTACTTATTAAAAAGATGGCTTCTGTTCTGGAAATAAACGTTGTTAACTCCGATCATAATGCATCCGACTATAATAGAGGGAATCGCGGCTATGAGAGCTGATGCATTGCCAAACACAGAGATAAAGGCAATTCCGTATACAAAGCTCATAGTGACGGAAGCCGCATAAAGATACAACAGCATCTGGGGACCGTTTTTATAAAAGCCTGCAAGGCGGAATCTTGTGTAGATTCCAAAAGCTCCCAGTGCGATAGTAGCAATCGCGAAGGTCTTGTTCAAAATAACTTCTTCTATAAAAAGAGATTGTGAGAAGAGATTGGAAATGCCGTTTACGATATTGATTACAGCACCTGCAAAAAGGGCGAAATAAATAAGAAACTTAAACCATTTCATGGGCATCTGAGGCTTTTCAAAGGTCTCTGTCCCGGGCTGGTCTGTCTGATCTGTTGAGGGAATAGCAGCGCCGCAGTTAGGGCAGAATTTAGCGGCAGGATCAATACTGTAGCCGCAATTAGGGCAAAACATAACGTACCTCCAAAGGGATTTTTTTCATTATACAATAAACGATCGCTAATATCAACAATAAACTTATATATTGTTTCGGCTAAAACGGAATTGTTTTAATCTTCGGCTGAATGATCAAATAAAATAAATCCCCTGCAAAGCGCCTGCTTTGCAGGGGACAAATCAGCGAAGGGGATTTTTATTTGTTATCCCTGTGCGTATAAAGCCAAAAAATGCACAGCAGGATTATTGCAAGTGTACTTATGGCACCGAGCAAGGTTGCAAAGGGCTGCAGGAAGCTGATGCGATCGAAATAGCTCGATGCATCGATTAAGGCTGAGAAAAGAGAAAGCAGGGATATTCCCATAAGGAATTGGCTGGATCTTTTTTCTGTTTTTGCGGTATCGATGTTTTGCAAAAGCTCGCGCTGGTTTTCGTTATCACGGATATCTTCGAGCAGGCGGTCTATATCAAGAATATCATACATTTTTGCATACATATTCTGGAAGATCAGATCGTCTGAGATGACCCTGAAAGAAAAAACGGTCTTCAGTCTGACTATCTTTTTGTTGATTATCTCAACCTCTTTTTTGCCCGTATCGGCACCCTCTGCGATTTCGTGGATATACCGAATTGCGCTGAATCGCTGATTGAGAAGCAGAAGGTATAAGAAATAATAGTCAATTTTCAGATGATCTTCTTTTATATTGTCAAGATAAAAATTCTTTTCACCGCATTCGGGATTGTAGCTAATGTTGACGATTCCTTCGGTGCTTCCTCCCCAATGATCGTTTTCATAGGGCTTGTAGATCATGTCGTAGATGCTTTCGCAGGATGAAGTAAAGCTTGTATTGTAGCTGCGCTTGAGGAGGGCAAGTCTGCGATCAGCTTCAATATCGCTTTCACACGTTTCTGTAAGCTGAATGAAATGGAAGGTCAGGCACTCGCACTTGAAAAGAGCACAGGACGTGAAAAACACGGATGAATCATACCCTGCGGGCAGAAGAGCTTTTGCTGCATCGTAGAGGGAAACCATTCCTTCCGGGAGGGCCTTACCGTTCATTTTTGCAGCTTTTTTGAAGTGATATGAGAAATTTGCAATTTCCTCGGCAGTGTTACCGTTGTATTCCACCCAAAACTCAAGAAAGCCTACCTCTGTTGAAAAGCAGGAAAATCTTATATCTGTGATTTTCGCCTCTATTTCGGGCAGCTCCTTTTCAAACGTATAAATAGGCAGAAAGCATTCTTTCTTTAATGAAAATGCGCGAAAAAGAGTGCTGTCCTTTGCGATGCGGGCAGCATAGCTGAGAAGATAGCGAGGACAGAGCGCTTCGCCTGAAATTTCATCCCACATGGCAGAGGAGGCGAATGCATTGCAAAAAAGCTTGAAATTACAAAAGCTGACAGGAACAAAATATACGGACTTTTGATAAGCCATGGTAAGCACCTTTCGAAAAATGAAACGTTACGGTAATTATACCATATTTTTCTCGGTTTTACAATGATTTCAGTTTCCTTCGATTTGTGATCGGGATGAATTAATTAAAAATCCTCCTGTAACGCCGGTTACAGGAGGATTTAATTTAAATTTCAGGCTTGAAAGCGGGCATAAGCTGAAGCTTGAAGAGATTCATCTTGTGCTTTCTGTCGATAAGAGCCTTCTTTTCCTCGTCTGCGATATAGCCTGTGCGGATATATACGTCAAGCTCCGCATAGGTAAAGCCGAGGTTTTCCACATCGGTCTTTCCGCAAAGACCGTCGATGGGCACCTTGTCTACAAGAACGTCGGGAAGGCCGAGAAGGCGGCCGATCTCCTTGACCTCAGTTACTGTGAGGTTGCACATGGGAGAGAAATCGCCTGCTGCATCACCGTAGCGTGTGGAATAGCCGACCCAGTCCTCGGAGAGGTTGCAGGTGTTAACAACTCTGCCGTTGTTGCTCTGGGAAACGGCATAAAGAGTTGTCATTCTGAGACGGGGATTGATATTGATCCTTGTCTGCTCGGAAACTCCCATATCAGCGGGGAGCGCGCTCATAAGGCCGTCGAGGGCGTCCTTGATATTAACAACGTAGTGCTTGATTCCGAGATGATCAACGAGAAGCTGAGCCATATCGATATCGTGCTGAACGCCGCAGGGCATAAGAACACCGATAACTCGGTCGCGGCCGAGAGCCTCAACGCAAAGAGCCGCCGCAATAGAGCTGTCCTTACCGCCTGAAATGCCTACAACAGCATTACAACCCTTGCCGTTTTCCTCGAAGAAATCGCGTATCCACTGAACACATTCGTTTTTTACTTTAAGTGCATCAAACATCAGAAGTTACCTCCGTTAGGTGTATATCTTGTTTCGTAATTATTTTATCATCCCTTAATACAGCCGAGGGATTTTTCATATGCTGATAAGCTTCAGTCTCCGATAATGTCGATCTGGCACATACTCATTGTGGTGAGAGCGGCGTTATGGCTTTCGGGAGTTACGCCGGCACAGCAGGCGCGGTCAACCATAACCTTAGCATCCGGGAACGTTGCCTTGATGATAAGTGCATTGGATACTACGCAAATATCCGTGCAAAGTCCGATGAGCTCAACCTCATAAAGAGTTTCCTCGTTCCAGTTGGGCCATCCGAAATTGGGCTTGTCGATTATCTTTGCGCCCTCAACGTAAAGCCCGTCGGCGATTTCCCAGCCCTTTGTACCCTTGATGCAGTGAGGCACGGGAAGCTTTTTGCCTTCGGGAGTATTGAGGTAATCCTCTGTATGAGTATCACGTGTGAAGATAATCTCGTTACCGTCCCTTACATATTCATCGATCTTTGCCTTAACTGCGGGAAGGATTGCAACAGCTTCCTTGGTGCCGAGCGCCATATCGATAAAGTCGTTCTGCATATCAACCACAATAAGAGTTTTTTTCATGGTGCTTCTCCTTTTATCATTGCTCATGCTTCACAAGCTTTTGCGAGGACTTTTGTGCTGTATGCGGAGCAAAGAGCCGAAGTCTTTTTAAAAATCAAAGGTTATCCCAGTAGTTTTCGCGGAAAAGGCCGGCCAGCTTATTGATGGAGTCCTTTACGTTTGAGAAGTTGATGTATACTTCCTTGCGTGTTTCGAAAACGTATACTGTTGTGCCCAATACAGGCTCATCGGAAGCTTCGAGTGCACAGCAGGCAAGCATTCTTTCAGTGAGAGAAAAGATTGCGGCACAAAGAAAATCTGATTCGGGGTTCTGGCAATTGGCGAAAAGATAGGCATTAACGATCAGGGCAACAAGCTTTTTGTCAACTGCGGCTTCACCGGAATTTTTTGATAAAAGCTCATATGTTTCAGAAAAAGCTTTTTCAAATGCTTCGAAGTTTATCTTGTGGTTTTTGTTCATCTCATAGCGAAGATCGTCCCAGTCCTTTATAAGCTGCTCTGCCAATTCGATTCTGTTATCTTCCATGGTTGCCTCCTTTGAAATATTTATACAACATTTTTTCTTTTATTATATAACAAACCAAGTATAAAATCAATAAAAATCCCCACCGATTGCCTCGGTGGGGAAGATTTTTTTAAAGTGCGCCGAAAATAAACTTGCATGCAAAGAGGATAGCGATGATCGTAACTGTAATATCGCTCTTCTTATACTTGCCTGTGAAGAGTGTGATAAGCACGTAGGAGATAGCGCCGATACCGATACCGTTTGCTATGGAGTAGGTGAGGGGCATCATAACGAGGGTAAGGAATGCGGGAACCGCACTTCTCATATCCTCCATATCAACCTTTGCGAAGTTCTTGAGCATAAGAACGCCAACGAAGATGAGGGCGGGAGCAGTTGCAGCCGCGGGGATGATGCTTGCGAGGGGAGAGAGGAACATACAAGCTGCAAAGCAGAGCGCTGTTACAAGGCTTGTAAGACCTGTTCTGCCGCCTGCGGCAACACCGGATGCACATTCAACGAATGTTGTAACTGTGGATGTTCCGCAAACAGAACCTGCAACAGTTGCAACGGAGTCGCATGCCATAGCCTTTTCGATGTCAACGGGGTCGCCGTTTTCGTCGAGCATGCCTGCCTCGCTTGCTGTGCCGTAGAGTGTGCCGATCGTATCAAACATATCAACAAGGCAGAATGTGATGATAAGCATGATAACGGAGAAAATGCTTCCGATCATCTCACCGGAGAAAGCATTCTTCCAGGATTCACCCTTGAATACGCCTGTGATACCGATCTCAGCAAAATCCTTGAAGGGCTGAGCAACGGCGCTCATATCAAGGTTGGGGAGCTGCCATGTTGCAAGATAGTAGATAACTGTTGTTGCGATGATTCCGATAAGAACGGAGCCCTTAACGTTGAGCTTTGTGAGGATCGCGATGATAACAAAGCCGAGAAGAGCGATGATTGCGGGAGCGATGTCAGCCCATGCCGCGCCGTTGATCTTAACGAACTGAACGAGGGTGTACTGGTTGTCCTGAATGATTCCAACGTTCTGGAAGCCGATGAATGCGATAAAGAGGCCGATACCAGCGGGGATAGCCTTCTTGATGCAGTCGGGCATTGCCTTAGCGATGTAGCTGCGAACGCCTGTGATGGAAAGCACGAGGAAAACGAGTCCGGAAATGAGGATAACTACAAGACCTGCCTGATAACCCTTGATAACGTCTCCGCCGTTGATGATCTGGGGGAGTACGAAGGATGTGAAGAAGAATGAGTTAAGACCCATTCCGCAAGCCTGAGCGAAGGGGAGCTTTGCATAGAATGCATAAAGCAGAGTACCGATAACGGCAGCAACGATGGAAGCGATGTAAACTGCGTTCCAGATCTTACCGATGCCATCAACGTCGAAGCTGAAGCCAACGAGCTGATTGGGGTTTACAACGATGATGTATGCCATAGCAAAGAACGTTGTAAGACCGGCGATGATCTCAGTTTTCACGTTAGAGCCGCGCTCGGAAATTTTGAAAAACTTGTCCACGATAAATCTCCTTTTCAGAAATTATAATAACACTATTATTCTACCAAAATAACGGGGAATTGCAATAGTTCTTTGAGTTTTTTGGACCTTAAATATGTCATACAGGGCAAAAAAAGCCTCTCCATAGCCGCAGGGCGCAGGAGAGGAGGTTGTTCTGATTATTATAAAAGCAAAAATCCCAGCCCCAGAGAAACTGCGTTTGCGATATAGGTAACGATCAGCAGCTTCGCCATTGGAATTTTCGGATAGCAATAGCGATACATAAAGGCTTCGATTATCGGGATCAGCAATTCTGCAGCCAACACAAAAATCACCGATCTTATTATGAAGTTCAAAAGATTCAGCGATAGATTGGTTATCAGATTGATCAGAATTATATTTGAGATGAGGTCCTTAGGCCGGTCCTTTTTTAAGGATAAATATACAACAGGCGCTTCTGTCGCACAAGTTAATACTGCAGCTAAAACAAAAGAAACCGCCGTGTTCATTACTTGTTCTTCTTGATGAAATGAATTATCATGGAAATAATTCCGACTACGCTCAAGAGCATAAGCGCAGGAATCCACCAAAGCTCCGCAAGTGCATCAACAGGAGTAACAACAATGTCCATCAACATATTCATCATTTTTATGTACCATCCTTTTTGAAAATATAGCAGATATTTTTGTAATTATAACATATTTTTCTGAAAAAAGCAATTGCAGAGGCTGTTCTGTTACTTTAATGCTTTGCTTAATCCGATAGCAGATGCCGCAGAAAGGCAGACGATAGTTATGCTGTTCGCAAGAGGAGAGAGGGAAATAAAAAACGCAGGAACGATTCCGATAAACAAGCCTACGGTAGTTATTCCGAAGGACAGTCCGGGCGCATTTTTGATAACGCTCAGAAGCATACCAAAGGTAATGCTCATTGTCAGAGAGAACAAAAAGATACCGATAATAGAGATAACCATAAAATTATTACCCATAAGCAGGAAGGGGATACACAGTAGGGTGGAAAGAACGCCTATCCTTTTGCTGCCGAATCTGTCGCTCAGAAAGCCGCCTGCGATCTTGCCTGCGCCCATGATAAAGAAAAGCAAAAATGCCTGCCATAATTCCTTTTTCCATGAAATGGGAATTGCATAGCCGATATAAGAGCGGACAATAACAACAAAAAATGCTATTGAGATGATCACCCACGGACTGACCTTTTCGTTGGTTATAGTGAAATCGGGAATGCTTCTTTTTTTGTTCAGCCAAGTGCGATTGGAAAGGCTGATAAGCAAAATGATAATAAGACAGCTGAGAAGAGAAATAAGCATTGAGGCTCTTGAGCTTCCCAGAGTTTGTCCTATAATAACACCGAAGCTGCCGCCTCCGACAAAAATCGCAGAGTGTGCCAGCTGACCGCCTGAAACGTTTGTTGTTGCGATTGCGCCTGAAACGTGTATAATTGCATTTCCCAGCGCCACAAGAACGAGGCCGATAATTTGCAGAGGGAATAAATTCGAAAGCATCATAACGGTAGCGCAAAGCATGGCAATGCCGCCGGCAAGGCTTAAATTCAATTTAGGATATTTGTCCATCAAAACGCCGAACAGGCTTTGAGGAACAAAAGCAAGAAAATCAAACAATAAAGACATGACCCAGCTGAGAGGAATGCTCTTGAAATAGAAATAAAGAATCTGGAAGCAAACCACCTCAACCAGAAGATGAATAAGAAAGTAGCACCAAGCGGTAGCAGAACCTTTTTTCAAGCGATCACCCCCTTTAGCCTATTATATCAAAGTGGAAAAGCCTTTGCAACAGAGAAAAAGTCCCCTTGGAATTTTTAAGGGGAGATCAAAATGTGCCAAAGCAGGATATCAAAAAAGCACCGCAGATAAGGTCTGCGGTACTTTAAAATTATCAGCTGCGAAGCTCTTGTGCTGTTTTCAGAAGCTCTTCGATCTCGTTTTCAAGAGCGGGGATTCTGTCTATTGCAAGAAGCATACGCTTGCCGCGGGTTGCGGCAGACTGTATCATTGCTGCGAACGGTGCGATGGCAAACCCACCGCAGAGAGCCACAAGAAAGGACAATATGAACGTTGTGAAATCGAATCCGGAAGAGCTTGCAAATATTGAAGATGAGGAAAAATCGAAAATTCCGTTTCCGAAGATAATGGGTGTAAAGGGGATAAGAACCACCGTGAATATTAAAGCCAAAGTGAAAAAGGTTTTGGGACTGATAAGCATCTGGCCGGCCTCATCGCTACGGCGATATCTGAGCTCGTTTTTCTTTTTCAGGTAATCTTTGTAGATTGACCAAAGCTTGTCTGCATTCTTCTGAGAGCGGTCGAACTTCAAATTGTAGTTGTAGTAGGTGTTTGTAACGGTGCCGTGCTCGTTTTTCTGTGTAACAAGCATACCGTTGATAACCTCAAATCCCATTTTTTCGTATTGGGAAAGAACTGTGTCCTTTTCGTTTTCGGAAATGTTAATGCTCAAAACCTTGATGTTTGCCATGATAAACTCCTCTGTGTGGATTATGTTGATATTATAGCATATATATTTAGTGTTTGCAACAGTGAAAGGGAGGCTTCGCCCGTTGGCAGGGCCTATTATTTATTGCAATAAAGCGCAATAGCCTCGGAGATAAACTCTGCATTACCGTCGGCGTGCTTGTCAATATTCTTTTTGAATCTCTCGTCTGCAACGTACATCTGCCCGAGGCCTGCAAGGATATCATCTGTGCAGGTGTAGTAATTTTCTGTGATGTGATCCTTGAGCTTTTTCACAAGAGCCTGAGCGCTGTCAGAATCAGGTTTATTGCCGCTCTGCATACAGGTCGCAAATTCAGAAAGGATGCAGTTCATCCCATCGGCAAGACTGTTCCACTTGTCTTTGGAATAACCATTTGTCTTTTTCTCATGCTCCTTGTACGCCTCAGTTTCGCCCCATTTTTCACGGGCCTCGGCCTTATATGTTTCAAATTCGTTCATGACCTGTCTCCTTCAACTATGAAAAGAATGTAAAAACATGAATCTATATAAGTAAATTATACCATTTTTGTTTCGATAGTTCAATGGACAAAATATCGAAAACAGAAGCAACTCATTTTCAAATTCGGGTTTAGCGGGGAGATGTGATTGGCATTTCGTAGGGGCCGATGCTGGTAGGAATGTTCCATTCCTACGATCGGCCCGCCTATCTGCACAAGAACGAAACGACATTTGAAGGAGCGCGAACCTTGATGCGTCATCCTGAGCGGAGCAAACATCATAGTATGATGTTTGCGGAGTCGAACCCGACCCAAGGGAGGGCGCCCCCGATGGGGCGGGATCTACATTAAAATTCAGCTATCCGCGAGATCCTGCCTTCGGCACCATCCTAAGGGATGGTTCGACTTCGTAAAACACCGCACTGTGGTGTTTTACTTCGCTCAGGATGACGCGCGGAGGGGATGTTCGCCAAAATTCAAATTCCCCG
>JAZUAR010000012.1:0-2785 GCA_045638055.1 Candidatus Avispirillum sp. | reverse complement strand
GGAAAGCTTCTTGATATCTGCAAAAGTATAGCGGGTTATCTTTTCGTTTTCGTCAACGTGGATAAGAGCCTGCTTTTCGGGGCAGAGACGGGCATACTCGTCTACTACGTCATATGCAAAGTTGAAGTTCTCGGGAACCTCTACTCTATAGTTTTTCTTAAAATCCTCATAAGAGTCAAACTCAACTCTGGGGAGGAACTTGGAAAGAAGATTCATTGCTGTTTTCCTTTTTGGCTTTACTCATTAATTACTGTAAGAAATTTTGCAGGAGCATCCACTGCGTGCTGTCCGTGAGGAAGAGCGGGATTGAAATATACGCTGTCGCCTGCATTGAGGATATGGGTCTTTTTGCCGATCGTTACGGCAACCGTTCCCTCGAGAACGTAGTTGAATTCCTGTCCTGCGTGAGTTACAAGCTCGGGCTGCTCGTCCTGAGGAAGGAGAGAAACTATCATAGGCTCCATATCGCGGTTCTTGAAGTTGAATGCAAGAGATGTGAAGCGGTATCCCGCATATCTCTCAACTGTTACGCCCTTACCGCCGCGGATGACTGTATAGTCCTCCATACGGGGAGTCTGACCGGAAAGAAGAACTGTGGGGTCAACACCGAACTCCGCTGCCATAAGATAAAGCTTACCTACGGGGATATCGTCCTCAGCATTTTCATACTGCAGATACTGTTCTGTTGACACACCGATCTTTTCAGCCATTTCGTCTACGTCTATTTCAAGAATATCGCGCATTTCGCGTACTCTGTCAGCTATCATTTTGATCTCGTCAATCATATTAACCTCCAAAAAAACAGTGGTCCAAATTAATATTTATTGATTGTAGCACATTTTTTGCAAAAAAACAAGAATTTTTCTAAAAAACATAAAAGGTTAGTTTGTCTCTTTGTATTGATTTTTTACTTTTGTCCTTTTATAATGTATATAATTACTTTTCAAAAGGAATTTTATAATGAAAAATTTTATTGTTGATTTTCTTAAAGATCAGGATTATCCTGCCGAGGCTCGCGCTTTTCTCATAGAAGCATATGACAAGCTTATGGGCTGCGATGAAAGCCGCGAGGTTTTTGATAAATATCTCAGCGAATACGAAGAACGCGACCGCACCAATTTCGGTGAGTTTATCGTTCTTGCAGCAAAGGCAGGCAACTGCGTTGAAATGGACGGCAGAGTAACTCAGTTCATCTGCTTTTTGTGCGCCCTCAAGCACTTGAAGGTCATGTACGAAAAGAGAGGCCTCCCTCTCGACGTTTACTACGATACAGCCCGTGATATGCGCTACAAGCTTATGGAATGCTACAAGATGTACGGCGTTTGGGGCTCATTCGTTGCCTCCTGGTTTTACGGTGCCTTCGTTCTCGACCGCTTCGAGATCGGCAGACTTCAGTATGAGTTTGCAAACCACTTTGCAACAGAGCATCCTATCACCGTCTGCGGCATTGAGCTCAACTCCGAAACACCTATAATCAATCTTCATATTCCCTCAAGCGGCCCTCTCACACAGGAATCCGTTGACGATTCTCTCTGCCGTGCGTATAAGTTTATGGAGAAATACTATCCCAAGTTTATCCACGACGGCAAGATGGTTGTTGAGTGCGGCTCCTGGCTTCTCTATCCCAAGCACTACGAATTCTTGCCTGAGGGTTCAAACATTCTCCGCTTCATGGACAACTTTGATATCGTCCACTCCTGGGAGGATCCCGGATTCGGCGACTGCTGGAGAGTATTCAACAAGAACTGGGACGGAGATGCTTCTGCTCTTCCCCGCAGCTCTTCCCTTCAGCGTGCATATGCCGAATGGCTTGAAAAAGGCAACAACGCCGGTGAGGGTCACGGTATCCTCGTTTACGACGGCGAAAAGATCATAAACAAATAAGAAAAGGATTTACAAAAATGAAAGCTATAATTTCCGTTATCGGTAAGGATACTATCGGTATTCTTGCAAAGGTAAGTACCGTTTGCGCTGAAAACTATGCAAACGTATCCGACGTTACTCAGTCTATCCTTCAGGATATGTTCGTAATGGTAATGCTCGTTGATATCTCCGACACAAGATGCGACATGGCACATCTCCGTACAGACCTCAACACTCTTGCAGATGACCTCGGCATGCAGATCAGCCTCATGCACGAAGACATCTTCAACTCCATGCACAGAATCTAAGCTCGGAGGTTTTCTATCATGATGCACACCCTTGGCGATATTATGGAAACCATTAAGATGATACAGGATGACAATCTTGACATCCGTACCATCACAATGGGTATCTCCCTTCTCGATTGCTGTGATACAGATATCGATGCCTCCTGCGAAAAGGTCTATAACAAGATCTGCCGTCTTGCAGGAAACCTTGTTAAGACAGGCGAGGATATCGAGGCTCTTTACGGCATTCCGATCATCAACAAAAGAATTTCAGTTACTCCCATCTCCATGCTCTGCGCTGTCAGCGGCGGTGACCCCGTTAAGTATGCAAAGACTCTTGACCGCGCAGCACACGATCTTGGCGTAAACTTCATCGGCGGCTTCTCTGCTCTTGTGCACAAGGGCTTTTCTGCAGGAGATCTCGCCCTTATCGAATCTATCCCCGAAGCGCTCGCATCCACTGAGCGCGTTTGCTCCTCTGTTAACATCGGCTCTACAAAGTCCGGTATCAATATGGATGCTGTAGCTCTCATGGGTAAGGTTGTCAAAAAGGCAGCCGAGCTTACTGCAGACCGCAACTGTATCGGCGCCGCAAAGCTCGTAGTATTCTGCAATGCCCCCGAGGACAACCCCTT
>JAZUAR010000011.1:0-1603 GCA_045638055.1 Candidatus Avispirillum sp. | reverse complement strand
ACCTATTGCCGACGGTGTATCTCCTGCGGCAGGCAGAGATATAAATGGTCCTACTGCAGCGGCAAACTCCGTATCAAAGCTTGACCAGGGTATAGCTTCAAACGGAACTCTCTTCAATATGAAGTTCCACCCGTCAGCACTCCGTGGCGACGAAGGTCTTTATAACTTCGTTTCTCTTATCAGAGCATACTTTGACAGAAAGGGTATGCACGTTCAGTTTAATGTAGTAAGCCGTGAAACTCTTATAGATGCACAGAAAAATCCTGAAAACTACAAAAATCTTGTGGTTCGTGTTGCAGGCTACAGTGCACTCTTTACAACTCTTTCACGCTCACTTCAGGATGATATTATAAATAGAACCGAGCAGATGAGCTTCTAATAAGAACTCATCCAAAGGAATGAATGGTTATGGATATTTCCAAGGTTAAAGGAAGAATTTTCGATATACAAAAATATAGCGTTCACGACGGACCTGGGATAAGAACAATAGTCTTTCTCAAAGGCTGTGCACTTCGTTGCCGATGGTGTTGTAATCCTGAATCCCAGAGCTTTGAGATTCAGCATATGAATACTGAAGGAAAGTCAAAGCTTATCGGCAGAGATGTTACTGCAGGCGAGGTTATTGAAGAAGTAAAAAAAGACTTTGCCTACTACCGCCGAAGCGGAGGAGGGCTTACCCTTTCAGGAGGCGAGATGCTTCTCCAGCCCGATTTTGCACTGGCTCTCTTACAGCTTGCAAAAAAGAATGGGATAAACACCGCAGTTGAATCAACGGGATTTGCACAGTTTGAAACTATTGAGAAACTGCTCCCGTATATCGACACATATCTTCTGGACATAAAACATATCAATAGTGCAAAGCATAAGGAATTTACCTCGCAATCAAACGAGCTCATCCTTGAAAATGCAGTTAAAATTGCACAGCTTGCTAAAAAATGTATAGTGCGCGTTCCTACTATTCCGACGTTTAATGATACAGAGGAAGAAATAAGAGAAATCGCACGCTTTGCTAAAAACAAAATGCGAGTTGAGGAAATGAATCTTCTCCCGTACCACCGTCTGGGAAAAGATAAGTACACAGGACTCGACCGCGACTATCTTATGGGTGACGTAGTGCCCCCTTCAGACGAGCATATGGAAAGGCTCAAAAAAGTCTGTGAGGAAGAGGGCATGCGTGCCAAGATTGGAGGTTAACCCATGAACGAGTTTGAATTAAATAACAAAATGAGAATAATTCAGGAACTGGTACCAGGTAAACAGATTACTCTTGCGCATGTAATCGCAAATCCTGATAAAATTCTCTACAAGAAGCTTGGTCTTGACCCTGCAGTAGATTATAGCAAATCTGCAATCGGCATTGTAACTATGTCGCCTGCGGAAACTGCTATTATAGCGGGAGATATAGCGATAAAAGCATCAGGCGTTGAAATCGGCTTTGTAGACCGTTTCAGTGGCACACTTATCGTAACAGGTACTGTCAGCGAGGTAGAATCAGCAGTAGAGGCTCTCTGCCGCTATGGTGAAAAGACTCTCGGGTTCACAGTTTGCCCCATAACGAAAACATAATGGATAAGATCATACTGATAGGCCGCAGTGAAGCCGG
>JAZUAR010000010.1:0-4508 GCA_045638055.1 Candidatus Avispirillum sp. | reverse complement strand
GTTAGCATTTCCTGTGGATACGGAAGGGATGCTGGATGCGTTAAGAACAGCGCCGCAATGCATACAGCAGTTGCCTGCAGCTGTTTCTTTCTGACAATTGGGACAAATCATAATTAACCTCCTGAAATATGTCCTATTTTTCTAGATTATAACACGGATTTCCACAAAAAGTCAAGAGAAAAAGCACCTGCCGAGCAGGTGCTTTTTGAATTATTCAATAGAAATAATATAGCTGTAAACAGGCTGACCGCCATCGAGAACCATGATCTCAACACCGGGGAACTTTTCCTGCATAATCTCAGCTACGCGGTTTGCCTCGTCCTCGTTTGCGCCCTCACCGTAGAGAACAGTGATAATGGAAGCGCCCTCAACCTTCTCAAAGAGGTTTTCAAGACAAGCAACTCTGTCATCGGATGTGCAAACGATCTTACCGTTGTAAAGACCAAGTGTTTCGCCTGCCTTGATAGCAGTATCACCGATCTCGGTATCTCTTACTGCATATGTGGAGGAAAGGGTAGTTACGTTTGCAACAGCTTCCTTCATTGCAGCGATATTTTCCTCTTCGTCGGCACTTTCGTCAAATGCGAGCATAGCGGCAATACCCTCGGGAACGGATACTGTTTCGATAACGACTACCTTTCTGGAATCAACGATTCTGGAAGCCTGCTCACTTACCATATAGATGTTCTTGTTGTTGGGAAGAACGAATACGATCTCAGCGGGGGTCTGCTCAACTGCAGTAACGATATCGTCTGTGGAGGGGTTCATTGTCTGACCGCCGGAAACGATGCTGTCTGCGGAAAGGTCTGTAAAGAGGTCGCGGATACCGTCGCCCATACAAACTGTAACGAAGCCGTACTTCTTTTCAATTGCAACAGGCTCCTTTGCTGATGTCTCCTCTGCGGGAGCCTCAACAGTTTCGGGTGCCTCCTCAGCATTATTTTCCTTGGAAAGGTTAGAATGCTGATGCTTCATGTTCTCGATCTTAACTGTATAGAGAGAGCCGTAGCGGAGAGCCTCTGTAAGTACCTTGCCGGGCTTGTTTGTGTGAACGTGGAGCTTGATGATCTCAGCATCGTCAACAAATACAACGCTGTCACCAAGATTCATAATGAACTGGTGGAGAGCCTCAGCTGTATCCTCTCCTGCATACTTTTCGCTCTTTGTTACGATACACTCTGTGCAGTAAGCAAACTTGATGTCCTCAGTAGAGAAGTTTGAGAAATCAGCGCTGGAGGAAACTGTGGTTGTAGATTCAACTGCAACAACGGGGTTACCCTCAAGAGCCTTTACCATACCCTCCATAACGCAGAGGAAGCCTGCTCCGCCGGAGTCAACAACGCCTGCCTGCTTGAGAACAGGAAGCATTTCGGGAGTCTTCTGGAGAGTTTCGTCAGCTGCCTTGTACATGAAGGGAAGGAGCTCGGAAACGTCTCTGATGAGACCCTTCTGATAAGCCTCCTCAGCAGTTTCTGTCATAACTCTCATAACTGTGAGGATAGTACCCTCAGTAGGATTCATAACAGCCTTATAAGCCTCGGCAACACCGCGCTTGAAGCCTGCGATAACCTCATCGCAGTCAGCGTTTTCAACGTCCTTCCAAGCCTTCGCGATACCGCGGAAGAAAAGGGAAAGGATAACGCCGGAGTTACCTCTTGCACCGCGGAGCATAAGGTTTGCCGCCTTCTGAGCGCATTCGCCGAGAGGACCCTCAAAGGAGACGTAATCACCGCGAACACCGTTCATGGTAAGGCTCATATTGATACCTGTATCACCGTCGGGAACGGGGAATACGTTAAGGTTATTAACTACTTCTTTATTATTATCGAGACAGCAAGCAGCTGAAACGACCATATCACGATAAATAGAACCTACAATTTTCATTGGTCAATTCCTTTTTTATAAATTTAATGTCAGCGTTCTGTGCCGAGGAAGAAGAGAGCAAGAGTGCCGGGGCCGGAATGAGCGCCGATAACGGGGCCGATGCAGCCGATCTTAACGTCAACGGGGTTAACCTTTGCCTTGATCATTTCAGCAAGCTGAATAGCCTCGTCCTCGCAGTCACCGTGGCTGATGAACATTGTCTGAGTTTCGGGAGTGATAGCTGTCTTTTCGCAAGCCTTAACGAGACCCTCGAGAGAACCCTTTCTGCCGCGTGCCTTACCGATGCTGATAAGGTGACCCTCATCGTCAACGTGGAGAAGGGGCTTGATAGCAAGCATGGAGCCTACTACTGCAGTAGCAGCAGAAACTCTTCCGCCTCTCTTGAGGAAGAAAAGATCGTCAACTGTGAAGTGGTGAGCCATGCTCATCTTGTTAGCCTCAACCCAGTCTCTTACCTCTTCGATCGTCTTGCCCTCGTTCTTCTGCTGAACTGCAAGATAAACGAGCATACCGAGACCGAGAGATGCGCAGAGAGAGTCGATAGCGTAAAGCTTTACGTCGGGATATTCCTCGGAAAGCTCTGAGCAGGCAAGTCTGCCTGTGGAGGCTGTGGAGGAAAGACCGGAGGAGAAGCCGATGTAGAGAACATCCTTGCCTTCCTTTGCATATTCTTCAATTGCTTTTGTAAAATCGTCAAGATTTGCAGCGGAGGTAGTAGCCTTGCCGCCTGCACGGAGAGCAGAGTAGAAGGATTTGAGGTCTGCCTTATCGCCGGGGATGGGCTCGCCGTCGTCCATTGTATAGCTGAGGGGAACGATCTTAACACCAAGCTCCGCAGCCATTTCAGAAGAGAGGTCACTACCGGAGTCGGTTATAATAACATATTCATTTGCCATAATAATTCCTGCTTTCTTTGCTTTGCGGCATCCGCAAGCATAATGAATTTGGGATAAGTATTTGCATATTTATCCAATATACGTGTACATTATAGCACAGTATATGCCCGAATGTCAATGATTTTTCTTATTTGATGGAAATGCTCGCCTTTTGCTTTGCGTCTTGACTTAAGGGAGCAGATGATATAATATATAATTTAATGAGGTGATCGTTATGGAATTTGTTTTAAGGGAGATAAATAAGCCCACTGAAGGAGAGCTTTTCTCCATTGCTTCGCTGTGGGCAGAGGCATTTGGTGACGATGAGGATTTTATCAGAAGCTTTTATGAGAGAATGCCGATTTCTTCAACGGTTTGTGCCTTTGACGGTGAGCGCATTGTCAGCATGGCCCTTCTCTTGAAGGCTCAGGGGGCATACTACGGCTATGCGGTATCAACCCTCAGTGAATATCGCGGCAAGGGTCTTTGCAAAATGATCCACGAATATATAAAAGAAAAGTGCGAAAGGGAAGGTACGGAGTACATTATCCATCCTGCCGACAAATCCTTGGATAGCTTTTATGAAAAGCTTGGAATGAAGACTGTTTCCTCTTATTATGAGGTATCCGTCGCCCCTGAAAAGAACGCAAGGCTGAGAACCATCGATGAATCGGAATATTCATATATGAGAGATCTTTATTTCGGAGGATATCGTTTCTGCGGTTGGGGCATTGATGCGCTGAAATTTATGAAGGAATCGGGTATAGAGTTTCTCGCCTGCAATATTGACGGAGTTGAGTGCGCTGCGGCAGTAGACTCAGGCACAATCCTTGAGCTTTGCGCCCCCGATGATCTTCTGGGAAGGGCAGCATCTGCATTTCTTCCCGAGGGCGGAAGCGTTCGCTTCTTTTCTCTGGCCAATCACATCGATAACCCCGGAATCATGAGCTTTTCGGGAAAAGAAGTATACTTCAATCTTTTCTTAGAATAGTATGCTCAAAAACAGCATTATAAAAACCCCCGCAAGGCTTTAAGGCTTTACGGGGGCTTTTGTCATTTTGTCATATTTGCGATGCTGTGGAGAACTGTGCCCATAGTATCGACGGCGCTCAGCGCTTTCTCGCGAAAGCCCTCGGGCTTTTTTCTTTTAGTGGACATCATAACTGCGGCGGCGGTGCCGATGGCGCTTCCGAGGACCATTCCGCAGGCAATATATTTTGCATAGCCCTGAGCTTCAGAATGCTTTGACATATTTTTGACCCTTTCCTTTATAATAATTGAGCAGGTGTGGCTCACACTATTATTGTGCCGAAAATCATCAAAAATATTTTTGGAAATATGAGTTATGCTTTTCTGTTCTGTCTGAGTATTTCGTATGCGAGAACGCTTGCAGCACTTGCAGCGGAAAGACTCCCTGAGAAATCACGGCCGTAATCAAGGCGGACAACTGTATCTGCCTTTGAAAGGACTTTAGCGGAAATACCTCTTTTCTCACCGCCGACGATAAGGAATACAGGCATCCTGAGGTCTGCATCAAAGGCGGAAACGGAATCTCTGATTCCCGCGCAGGCAACCTTATAGCCATGCTCCTTGAAAAAGTCGCAGGCATCCTCTCCCTCCGAAACGTAAAGGGGAAGAAGCTCGCTTGCTCCCGCAGAGGAGCGGCAAACCACGCCTGCGGCAGACATCCAGTTTCTCGGAGTGAGGATAATTCCGTCAGCACCTGCGGCATAGATGGTACGAAGGGCA
>JAZUAR010000009.1:0-7190 GCA_045638055.1 Candidatus Avispirillum sp. | reverse complement strand
GATTTGCGGGGTTTTCTATTATGATTTTGGCTTTTTTAGAGCAACTTCAAGAAAATGCGAGAGGGAAGCACTCCCCGGGAGCTAAAAATCAATAAAAAACGAAATGGTTAATAAAAAAACGATTTGCCCAATAAAAAAACGAAATAAAACCTAAAAATGAAAGAACCGCCCGGGGACACACACTCGGACGGCTCTTTTATTGTTTATGAGATGGAAAAGGGTCAAAAATGGGCAAAAAACGCGCGAAAATGCCCGAAAACCCTCAAAAATGCAAAAAAATCAGCACGACAATTCTATCAAAATCATCGTGCTGATTTGGTCTGAGTGACTGGATTTGAACCAGCGGCCTCTACCACCCCAAGGTAGCGCGCTCCCAACTGCGCCACACCCAGATTCTTTTCGCTTTCGTGATTTCGTCTTGCTCACTCAAGCTTGTTTATTATATCACGGGATATCCTGTTTGTCAACACTTTTTTGTGTCAAATAATTACATTATTTTAAACTTTTTTATGTGCAACCTGCACAGGTTGTATATTTTCCGTACTTCTGTCCATACTATTCCCGAAGCATCTCTGCTTTAAATAACTTTTTGCGAAAGGTTTGGTATTTAAAATGGAAAAGAAGAACAATCACTGTATCGCCTGCACTGTTGCTCAGTGCGCTAACAACTCCGGCGAGGGCTACTGCGCTCTTGAAAAGATCCGCGTAGGCACTCACGAGAAGAACCCCACAGTTTCTCAGTGCACAGACTGCGAGTCCTTCGTTCTCGGCTCTGTTAACGACTGCAAGAACGGCTCCTGCCACTAAGAAAAAAAGAACCGCTTTCGCGGTTCTTTTTTATTATTTTTCGAAAAGCTCTTCCCTTGTGAGAGGCTTGATGCCTGCCTCAGTAAGGATCTCAACAGCCTTCTCATATCCGCTTACACGGAAGATCATATATGCGCTGTCATTTTCCTTATGGGAAGCAAATGCGTATGCATACTCAATAGAAACGCCGGGAACGGAAACGATACCCATAACGTCAGCCATTGCGCCGGGCTGATCGGGGATCTCAACTGCAAGAACGCTGTTTGTCTTACAGATATATCCGTTCTTTTTAAGGATCTCCACAGCCTTTTCAGTATTCTCAACTATGATTCTGAGGATACCGAAATCCTGTGTATCAGCAATAGAAAGGGCGCGGAGATTGATGCCGCCTTCAGCAAGGACCTTACAAACTGTGCTGAGGCTGCCTGTTCTGTTTTCAATAAAAATAGAAACCTGCTTAAGACTCATTTCAATGACCCCTTTCTCAATCGTGGAGTTTTCTCTTGTCGATTACTCTTACTGCTTTACCTTCGCTTCTTACAATGCTCTTGGGCTCTACGAGATGTACCTTAGGATTGATACCGAGCATAGTCTTCATAGCACCGGAGAGTGTTCTCTCCTTTTCTGTAAGCTCGCGAACTGTATCGGAGAACTGATCCTCTGTTACCTCAACGTATACGTCGAATGTATCTGTACTGCCAACGCGGTCAACTACGATCTGGTAGTTAGGTGTATAGCCCTCCTTGAGAAGCACTGTCTCGATCTGTGAGGGGAATACGTTTACGCCGCGGATGATAAGCATATCGTCGCTACGACCCATGGGCTTGCACATTTTGACGTGTGTTCTGCCGCAGGAGCACTTCTCTCTTGTGAGAATACAGATATCACGGGTTCTGTAACGAAGGAGGGGGAACGCCTCCTTATCAAGGCTTGTGAATACAAGCTCACCCTTGGATCCCTCGGGAAGAACCTCGCCTGTATCGGGATCGATGATCTCTGCATAGAAGTGGTCCTCGTTGATGTGCATACCTGTCTGTGCGGAGCACTCGAATGCAACACCGGGACCGCTTGTCTCTGTGAGACCGTAAATATCATATGCCTTGATGCCGAGCATCTTCTCGATATCGCGGCGCATCTCCTCTGTCCAGGGCTCTGCACCGAAGATACCTGCCTTGAGGCTGAGGTCATCTGCAGTAAGACCCATTTCCTGGAGAGTCTCTGCGATATAGTGAGCATATGAGGGAGTACAGCAAAGAATTGTGGAACGGAGATCCTGCATAAAGCCGATCTGGCGCTCTGTATTACCGCTTGACATGGGGAGAGTGAGGCAGCCAACCTTGTGGGAGCCGCCGTGGAGACCTGCACCGCCTGTGAAAAGTCCGTAGCCGTATGCAACGTGGCATACGTCCTCGTTTGTTCCGCCTGCAGCCATGATAGCTCTTGCGCAGCAGTCCTCCCAGAGATCAACGTCGTTCTGGGTATAGAATGCTACAACACGCTTACCTGTTGTACCGCTTGTGGAATGGATACGAACACAGTCGCTGAGGGGCTTTGCCAAAAGACCATAGGGGTATGCGTCGCGAAGGTCTGCCTTCGTAAGGAAAGGCAATTTATATATATCGTCAATACTCTTGATATCTTCGGGAGTAACGCCCTTCTCCTCCATGAGATTTCTGTAATAGGGCACATTATCGTATACGTGCTTGACCTGCTTTACGATCTTCTCGTTCTGCCAGGCCTTGATCTGTTCAACCGAGGCACATTCGATCTCGGGCTGATAGTATTTTTCCATTGGAAACACTTCCTTTCTGACTAGACAAATTTTATCACAATCCCATTTTTTTGTAAATACAATTTCCCAAATTTATTTACAGAACAAGCGAATATTTGCGCGTTTTCCTGTGCTGCCATCCCTTCACTTTGATAAAAAATAATCTAAGACCTTGCTCTGCCCTTACTTGTGTGTTATAATGATATGATTAACAAAGTGAGGTTACATACTATTATGCCTGATGCAAACATTGAATTTCAGTATAACTTATTAAAAAGAAAGCTTTTCGACAAATACTATTCAAAGCTGAATGACGTTCAGCGAGAGTGCGTTTATACGATAAACGGCCCTCTTATGATCCTTGCAGGCGCGGGAAGCGGAAAGACCACCGTTCTTGTTAACCGTCTCACCTACATCGTCCGCTACGGCGATGCCTACAAGAACGACTGGGTGCCCGACGATATTACAAGCGCTGACCTTCTCGATATGCAAAAGGCTTACGATACTCTCTCCCGTGAGGAGCTTGGCGAGTATCTTGAGCGCTTTCGCATCATGCCCCCTCCCGCATGGGCAGTTCTTGCCGTTACCTTTACAAACAAGGCTGCAGGCGAGATCAAGGAGCGAGTTTCGGCTTGCTTTGGCGAGGGCTCAACAGAGGGCGACGAAATGTGGACAGGCACCTTCCACTCCATCTGTATGCGTATTCTCCGCCGATACGGCGACCTTCTCGGCTATGAAAAGGGATTTGGCATCACAGACACGGACGATGCGAAAAAGCTTATCACAGAGTGCATGAAAACTCTGAATATCGATACAAAGAATATGCCCGTAAAGTCTGTTATGGCGCAGATAAGCAACGCAAAGAACCACCTTATGGACCCTGAGGAGTTTGAAAAGGAATTTGCAGGGGACTTCAGAATGAAGAAGATCGCAGAGATCTATAAGCTTTATCAGCAGAGACTCAAATCCTCAAACCTTGTGGACTTTGATGATATTATCATGCAGACCGTTATCCTTCTCGAAAGATTTGATGACGTTCTCAAGAGCCTCCAGAACAGATTCCGCTTCATTTCCATCGACGAGTATCAGGATACGAACCACGCCCAGTTCCGCCTCGTTTCCCTCCTTGCAGGCTTCTATAAGAACCTGATGGTAGTAGGTGACGATGACCAGTCTATCTATAAATTCCGCGGCGCAACAATTGAGAATATTCTTACCTTTGACGAGACCTACCCTGAGGCAAAAGTCATCCGCCTTGAGCAGAATTACCGCTCCACAAAGACGATCCTTGATGCGGCAAACGCAGTTATCGCAAAGAACAAGGAGCGTAAGGGCAAAAAGCTGTGGACAGACGGCGATAAGGGCGAGCTTATAAAGTCAGTAAAGCTCCAAAACCAGCTTGAAGAAGCAAAATATATCTCCGATACTGTTGCGACCCTCCACGAGGACGGCGAGGAATTCCGCAATTTTGCAGTTCTCTACAGAACGAACGCCATGTCACGAGCAGTGGAGCAGGCACTTGCAAAATCAGGTATTCCCTACCGAATGCTTGGCTCTCTCCGATTCTTTGACAGAGCCGAGATCAAGGATATCCTTGCATATCTTTGCGTTATCAATAACCCCGGCGACTCCGTGCGCCTTCGCAGAGTTATAAATATGCCGAAAAGAGGCATCGGTGATAAGTCTATCACAGTCGCCCAGGAGCTTGCGGACGTTGAGAACACAACTCTTCTTAATATTATGAGAAACGCGGGAAATTATAAAGCTATCCCCACAGCGGCATCCGTTTCAATGATGGCGCTTGCGGAGCTTATTGATAATCTCCGTGCATCAGCCGCTGATATGAAGATCTCCAACCTTATTGAAAACATCTCCGTAAAGACAGGCTATCAGGCAATGCTTGTTGCCGCAGGAGAGGCGGAAAAGGACAGACTTGAGAACATCGGAGAGCTTGTATCAACTGCGGCTCAGTATGAGGAGAACACTGATAATCCCTCAATCTCCGAGTTCTTGGAGGACGTTGCCCTCGTAACGGATATCGACCGCTACGATGATACTGCTGATGCAGTTGTCCTTATGACTATCCACGCCGCAAAGGGTCTTGAATTCAAGAACGTATTTCTCCCCGGCTGGGAAGAAGGTATCTTCCCCGGCTTCCAGTCTATTATGAATCCCGAGGAGATCGAGGAGGAACGCCGTCTTGCATACGTTGCAATGACCCGAGCTGAAAAGCGCCTTTATATCACCCACGTTCATCAGAGAATGCTCAACGGCTCTACCCTTTATAATCAGGAGTCAAGATTCCTTCGCGAGGTGCCCGAGTGGCTTTGCGAGGAAAAGGATACTACCCAAAGCGCCTTTGGCTCATCTTACGGATCCTCCTACGGTGCGTCCGATGAGTATTCCTACGGAAAGAAAATGCCCTCCCGTGCAGGAAGCACGCCTATTTATAACCATTCCGCCCCCGGTGCAGGATGGGGCACAGGCGCGGAAAGAGCGGCATATACGGGCAACGTGCCTAAAGCCCCCCGCAAGTCTACCCTTCCCACAGTTGGCGGCATAGGAGCTTCCCCTGCACCTAAAAAGGCACCTATCGAAAGCTTTGACAAGGGCGACCGCGTACGCCATACAACCTTTGGCGCCGGTATCATCACCGACGTTAAGCCCATGGGCGGCGACGTGCTCTATCAGATCGATTTCGAAAAGGTCGGAACAAAGAAGCTTATGGCTTCCTTTGCAAGACTTAAAAAGGACTAACAAAAAAGGAACGGAAATTCGGTTCCTTTTTCTTATAATGAATTAATATCAACAACGTTGACGTCCTCGCACTCGCGGCCGAGGAAGGTCTTTGCAACTGCCTTGAAATTCTGTCCCTTATCGCTGACAAAGAAGGTTGTGCTTCCCTTCTCCTCACCGCTGAGGGCATCATCCTTTGCAAGTATCTCAGCGCACATTTTTGCCGCTTCCTTGCCTGCGGAGATGAGAGCCACGTCCTCTCCGAGATATGCCGCAATATGAGGCACAAGGAGGGGAAAATGGGTGCATCCGAGAATAAGTGTATCGATTCCCTCGTTTTTTAAGGGCTCAAGGTATCTCTCAACTGCCAATGCGGCGATCTTATCGTCCTCGCCTATCCATCCGTTTTCAACAAGAGGAACAAGCATGGGACACTCCTGGGCAAACACCTGCGCCTCGGGAAGAAGGGCCTCGATAACCTTTGCATAGGAGCCGGACTTTACTGTTGCCGCAGTTCCTATAATACCGATCTTTCCGTTTTTAGTTGCAGCCACAGCCGCTCTTGCAGTAGGCTCCACAACGTCAACTGCGGGTACCGCTCTTGAATGGATTATATCTCCCGCAACGGAGCTGACAGTTCCGCAAGCGGCAATTATCATCTTAACGTCATAACGCTCGAGAAAAGCGCAGTCGTCCTCGGTATAGCGGCGGATAACGTCGCGACCGCGGGTACCGTAGGGTACTCTGCCCGTATCACCGAAATATACTATTTTTTCACCGGGAAGGATGGCCTCAAGCTCACGGACTGCCGTAAGTCCGCCAAGTCCCGAATCGAAAACTCCAATAGGTCTGTTGTTCATAAGAACTCCAATCACAAATCATTCTTTTTACATTATAAATGAGATATATTAAAATGTCAACTAAAGAAATGATATATCACATATTGACAAACCCCTCGTTTTATTATACAATAAGCTGATTATATATTATTTAATGAGGTACATTATGGCAAACGATAAGAAAATGGTAGATCAGATCACCTCTATGGACGAGGATTTCGCCAAGTGGTATACTGATATTTGCAAAAAAGCAGATCTTATAGATTACTCCAGCGTTAAGGGCTGTATGATCATCCGCCCCTACGGCTATGCTATCTGGGAGCTTATCCAGAAGAATCTTGACAACCGCTTCAAGGAAACAGGTCACGAGAACGTATACATGCCTATGTTCATCGCCGAGTCCCTTCTCCAGAAGGAAAAGGACCACGTAGAGGGCTTTGCTCCCGAGGTTGCATGGGTTACTCACGGCGGCAGCGAGCCCCTTACAGAAAAGCTCTGCGTTCGCCCCACATCCGAGACTCTCTTCTGCGAGCATTACGCTAACATCATCAAGTCCTACCGCGACCTTCCTAAGCTCTACAATCAGTGGTGCTCAGTTGTTCGTTGGGAAAAGACAACACGTCCCTTCCTCCGCTCCCGCGAGTTCCTCTGGCAGGAGGGTCACACAATGCACGCAACAGCAGCTGAGGCAGAGGCAGAAACAGTACAGATGCTCAACTGCTATGCAGACTTCCACGAGCACGATCTCGCTATCCCTGTAATCAAGGGTAGAAAGACTGAGTCCGATAAGTTTGCAGGCGCTGAGGCTACTTACGCGATCGAGTCTCTTATGCACGACGGTAAGGCTCTTCAGGCAGGTACATCCCACTACTTTGGTGACGGCTTTGCGAAGGCTTTTGACATCAAGTTCACAGACAAGGAAAACAAGCTCTGCTATCCTCACCAGACATCATGGGGCGTTACCACTCGTATGATCGGTGGTATCATCATGACTCACGGTGACAACAACGGTCTCGTTCTTCCCCCTGCAGTTGCTC
>JAZUAR010000008.1:0-2821 GCA_045638055.1 Candidatus Avispirillum sp. | reverse complement strand
CTGAGACATATCAGAGTTGATTCTGCTCTTCTTACTTTAAAGAGCTCGTAGTATCTCTACTACAATTTAAAAATTCAAAAGAATTTTCGGAGTCTTTGTTTGTCTTGTTGTTCAATTTTCAAGGAGCTTCTCGCTACCGCTCTGAGCGACAGCTTTGTTATTATATCAAACTCAAAACCCTTTGTCAATACCTTTTTTAAAACTTTTTTGAAGTTTTTTTTGAAGTTTTTTGACTTGTGTTTTTCGTTGCCACCTTTTGGCGGGTGGATTTACATTATACCTATTTTTACCGCCTTTGTCAACACTTTTTTCAAACTTTTTTCGAGTTTTTTTGCATTCGTTATTTTTGCCCAAGTATACATTTTGTGTAAAGGGTTACAATTATACCAGATGCACAAATACACCCCGGGAGAGCTCACT
This sequence comes from Candidatus Avispirillum sp., assembly GCA_045638055.1. Lineage (GTDB taxonomy): Bacteria > Bacillota > Clostridia > Oscillospirales > CAG-272 > Avispirillum. Next base: position 2,401 of record JAZUAR010000008.1, on the reverse strand, counting down.
TTTATGATTACCGTTTTTGCCAGAACCATTCTTATTTATCTGATTTTAATAATTTCGATGCGGCTTATGGGAAAGCGGCAGGTTGGTGAATTACAGCTTTCCGAGCTTATCGTTACCATTATGCTATCGGATTTTGCAGCAACTCCTATTTACGAAACCGATATTCCCTTCGCATATGCCGTTATTCCAATACTTCTTCTTCTTTCCGTTGAGGTTATTCTTTCATTTATTATACTTCACGTTCCAAAGCTGAAGATACTTCTCGGCGGTAAGCCAAGCTTTATAATAAGGAAAGGAACTCTTGACCAAAAGGAGCTAAAAAAGCAGCGAATGTGCATGAGCGAGCTTATCGGCTCTCTCAGGGAGCAAGGCATCTCCGACATAGGAGACGTTGAATATGCAATTCTTGAGGAAAACGGAAAGCTATCTGTTTTTGAAAAGGCATCAAAGAAGCCTCCCAGCGCAGAGGATCTGAATATTGATATAAAAGAGCCCGGTATTTCTCACGCGCTGATCCTTGACAAGATCATCATCGACAGAAACCTCAAGGAGGCGGGTTGGACAAAATCCAGGCTTTTAAAAAAGCTCGGCCAGCTTGGCACTGACAAAGAAAGCATTCTTCTCTTCTCTGTTAACGACAGAGGAGAAACCACCATTATATATAAGGAAGAAAAATGAAAGCATTTATAGCAGGAGCAGTTACTCTCTCACTTCTCATCGGCATTATCATTACAAACGCGTTTTTGATATGCTCAAAGACCGATAATATATTAGCAGAAATTGACGATCTCGCAAAAACCGCCGGCGACGCCGACCCCACACAGCTTTGTTTATTATGGGAGGAGTCCCGTTCGTGGATCGCTCTTACGGTGCACAGAGAGAACGTTGACGATATTGACGACACTCTTTGCCAGCTGACTCTGGAAATCGAATCTGAAAACGACATAGGATTTCTTCGCCAGAAAACAAAGCTACGGCAAATAGTAGAGCGGCTGAGGAAAACGGAATCATTTTCTCTCAGCCGCATCTTTTGATTATCTGAATACCTTACCGTCTGCTGTGTAGAACTGCTTACGGGTTATTGTATGATATCCCGTATCACCCTCGCTGAGCACTCTCAGCGCTACCTTTGCGATATATTCGGGATTAAGGTAGTTTGTATTATCTGCGCAGGTATAGACCTTGATCTTCATGCCGTCATCTGTTCTTTCAAAGGAAATATCCTTGAAGAAGGCTGAAATATCAACCTCCTTTTCGCTGGACTTTGTCTTTTTAAGAACTACCACGGGACCTGTGAACATCTTTTCAAGCTCTGCCTCTGCATTTTCAGGAACTGTGCACTTGAAATCAATTTCATTTTCCGCCCATGCGATCTGCTTGAAGTTGGAATCAGAGGAATATACCTCGAGAATCTCGATTCCGTCGGGCATTGAAGCCTTGAGTCGCTCGAAGATATACTCATCGGACACCTCTTCAACGATCTTGAATCTTGCAAGCTCGTTTTCGCCGCCGCATCCAACGGACAAGGGAGAAGCGAAGGTGAGCTTGGGGATAGGATTGAATCCCTCTGTATAATAAAGAGGAAGCTTTGACTTTACAAGTCCTCTCATTACGGCACGGTTGATATCGAGGTGGGACACGTAGGTGAGTGCGCCTATTTCACGGAAACGGAACTTTATTGTACGGACAGGCTTCTTTGAAGGATTCTTCGCAGCGCCTGCGCCTCTTGCATCGCGCTTACCCTCATCATCGTTATTGAAGTTGATCTCCTCTGCCTTAATATTCTGACCGAGGTATTCTACCTCGCTCTCCTCGTGACCGGGACACCAGCGGCAAAGCTTTGCATCAACAAGGCAGTTTGCGCCGCATCCGGAGCATCTTTCCTTACAGGAGGGAGTTGTTGCCGCCTCGCGGGCCTTATGTCTTTCGCGGATAAGGAATTCCTTGGAAACACCGCAATCGATCATATCCCAGGGGAGCACCTCTTCGTCTGCCATTTCGCGGTTTGCAAAGAAGGCGGGATCGATATCGGTTGCGCTGAACACGTCCATCCACTTATCATAATCAAAGATCTCTTCCCACGCGTCAAATGTCATACCGCGCTTAACTGCTTCTTCAAGAGCGTCACCAAGCTTACGGTTACCTCTTGCAAATACTGCTTCAAGGCGGGAAACCTTTGCATCGTGATAGTTACACTTGATCTTTCTGTCGGTAAGGGAGGAAAGGAGAAGCTTCTGCTTTGCTTCAAGCTCCTCTGCCGTATTCTGTCTTTCCCACTGGAAGGGTGTGAAGGGCTTGGGAATAAAGCACGCAACGCTGAGAGTAGCCTGAGGCTGTCTCTTTCTGTTTGCGCCGGGAGTTTTATAATACTCCTCGATTACGGTCTTTGCAAGGTGAGCTA
>JAZUAR010000007.1:0-2028 GCA_045638055.1 Candidatus Avispirillum sp. | reverse complement strand
CAATCTCCCGTAATCTAAATGATCAAAGACCCGTGCAATGCTATGCATTGCAAGGGTCTTTTTTTAGTATGTATAAAGCTCGCCGCACTCGAAGTATTTAGCTTCAGCGCCGTCAAACTTCTTGTCGATACAGCGCGCAAGTGCCTCCATGGCGGACTTTTCGCTTCCTGCATGGCCGAGGATGAGAAGAGTCTTCTGCTCGCCGAACTGAGCCGCATCACGGATAGGCTCGCCGTCTGCCCACTCGCAAAGCTCGCCGCCGATAACCATTTCCCACTCAGTTCCCTCTGCAAACTCGCGATAGGAATCGCCGCCGCGATGACCGAGGTTGAGCTTGATCTTTGTGATCTTACCGGAATCCTTACCAACGATTCTGGGATGCTTGAGTCCGAGATTCTTCTTGATACCCTCAACGATATCGCGAACCTCCATAGGCTCATCGGATACGAAATATACGTCCTTGTCGAAATCGCCCTTCCAGCCCATCTTTTCGATGAAATCAAGGTTTACAAGGTCAACGCCTGCCATATGCTGAGCATCGTGATAACGGTAGATGGTGAGGCCGTACTTCTCGATAAGCTCTCGCTTCATTACGGAAAGGCGGCTGCTTGAATCAAACTCGTCTACGTGATTATAGAAAGTGGGCTCGTGTACTATGAGAAGATCCGCACCCCACTCACCAACTGCCTTGATAACGTCGGGAGTTGCGGTGAGGGTAGTAGCGATCCTTGTAACCTCGCACTCGGGGTCGCCTATTTTGAGGCAGTCCACAGTCCAGCTTGAATGAACGTCAAGCCAACCGGGAGTAATAACCTCTCTCATTATATCTTTAGCCTTCATAATATACCTCCGAAAAATCTTTATAGAAACAGTATAACAAATATTTGAAAACTTTTCAACACTTTTGAATGCGTGAATATACTGTATATGAGAATTTTAAGAAAGGCAACGTATATTTATGATGAAAATTCCATTCTGCGGATGTGCAACGGCTCTTATCACCCCGATGAAAAGCGGCGCTGTTGATTACCCTGCGCTGACAAGGCTTATTGAAAGACAGATAGAGGGAGGCGTATCTGCCCTTGTGCCCTGCGGCACCACGGGAGAGGCTTCAACCCTCGGCCACGAGGAAAAACGGCGGGTCATCGCCCATACAGTGGAGGTCACCAAGGGAAGAATCCCCGTTATTGCAGGCTGCGGCTCAACCTCAACGTCGATGCTTGCCATCCTTGCAAGGGAGGCGGAAATTGACGGCGCAGACGCCGTCCTCTGCCTGACGCCCTTTTATAATAAAGCGAATAACGAAGGCGTTTATCTCCATTTCAAAACGGTTTGCGACCACGTCTCTCTCCCCGTTATTGCCTATAACGTCCCCTCCCGCACAGGACTCTCCATTGATATGGAAACCTACGGCAGGCTCAGCGAAATTAAAAACTTCGCGGGAGTTAAGGAGGCATCGGGCAATGCACTCTATGCGGCAAAGGTGCTTTCGGGCTTTCGTGATTGCTTCCCCCTCTATTCGGGTACGGATGAGCTGACAGCGCCCCTCTATGCTCTGGGCGCTTCGGGAGTTATCTCCGTTGTGGCAAACATAATCCCCGAAAAGGTGGCAGCCCTTTGTCGCCTTTGCGAGGAGGGAAAGCTCTCCGAGGCGGCAGATGCTCAGCTTTTGCTCCATCCTCTCACCGAAGCCCTTTTCTCCGAGGTCAACCCAATCCCCGTCAAGACCGCCCTCTGCGCCATGGGCCTTTGCACCGATGAAATGCGCCTCCCCCTCTGCCATATGAACAGCTCAACGAAAATAAAGCTCCTTTACGAAATGAAGAGGATGAATATTATATAATCAATCTTCAAATTCGGGTTTATCGGTGAGGGGATACGGTCGCTTTTTTGAAAAAAAGCTCCGCAAAAAACTTTATTTATCGGTGAGACGATATTGGTGTTTCGTAGGGGCTGATGCCCACATCAGCCCGCCCATCTGCACGAGAACGAAACGATATTCACAGCGAATTGTTACGTCTGTAACGG
>JAZUAR010000006.1:0-1709 GCA_045638055.1 Candidatus Avispirillum sp. | reverse complement strand
CGGGGATAAGCTTCTTTGCTTTGCAATGCTCGCAGGAAACGACAACTCCCTCTCCCGTTACCTCAACGGTATAGCTTCCCTCAAATTCGGGGCAGCGGCACTCTATCTCCCCTGCCTCGTCAAGATCGCGGATTACGAAATTGACGATCTCAAGTATCTGAGGATCGGAGAACACGTCATCCTCCGCCTCCTCCTTCTTTCTTCCGAAGGGATTTGCTCCACCTGCCTCTTCAATAAGCTGACCAAGCTCGCGGTCTGATTCCTCCTCAGCCTTTTTAACCTCATCGCTCTTTCCGAGAAGGCAGATATCTACTCCCGAATAAGCACAAGGAAGGGCAAAGAGATCCTTATCAAAGAAAGATGCGCTTGAAACAGTGAAGCTGTGAGGCTTAGGACAAATAAAGCAGGGCACTGTGATGCGCACCTTTTTATCGTTTGTATTAACTATTGTAAGCTCACTTTCCCCGCAGGGACACTTAAGACGAAGCATATCGGCAGTGAGAGAAAATACTCCGACAATGCTTCCTACCCAGCATCCGCAATGAGGACAACGGTAAGCTACCGTGGTTTCCTTTTTATCAAGTACCATAAAAGGTCTCCATTCAAAATTTCTCTTTATATTATGCGCGCAGCGCAAGGCAGATTATACCTGTCTTTTTATCTTTCGGAAAGAGGAATATATCCCTCTCTGTCCTTCACGCACATATAAGCAGGACGGATGATCTTTCCTGCATTCTGAAGCTCCTCGATACGGTGAGCGCTCCAGCCCGCAATTCTTGCAACAGCAAAAATAGGAGTATAGAGCTCCTCGGGAAGACGGAGCATACGGTAGATCATTCCGCTGTAGAAGTCAACGTTGGGGCTTACACCCTTATAGATCTTTCTCTTCTCTGCAATAAGCTCGGATGCGATACGGGCAGTACGCTTATAAAGATCGTACTCATCCTCCATTCCCTTTTCTATGGAAAGCTTCTTTGCAAAGGTCTTGAGAACCTCTGCTCTGGGGTCGGAAACGGAATAGATGGCGTGGCCCATACCGTAAACAAGGCCTGAATGGTCAAACGCCTCACGTCTGAGAAGCTTTGAAACGTACTCGCGGATAGAGTCGTCAGACCAATCGGGAACGTTTGCCTTCATATCGTCAAACATCTGAACTACCTTGATGTTAGCGCCGCCGTGACGGGGACCCTTAAGGGAGCCGAGGGACGCTGCTACGGATGAATATGTATCTGTACCGGAGGATGAAACTACGTGAGTTGTAAATGTAGAGTTGTTACCGCCGCCGTGCTCTGCATGAAGAACGAGAGCAAGGTCAAGGGTGCGAGCCTCAGTCTCGGTAAAGTTTCCGTCGGGTCTGAGCATATAAAGAAGGTTCTGCGCTGTAGTATACTCAGGCTTCGGAGGATGGATATAAAGGCTCTCTCCCTCGTGATAGTGCTTATATGAGTGATATCCGTATGCGGAAAGCATGGGGAATATAGCGATAAGCTGGAGGCATTGACGAAGAACGTTGGGGATAGCGATATCATCGGGATTATCGTCGTAGGAATAAAGAGTGAGAACGCATCTTGCAAGAACGTTCATCATATCTCTTCCGGGAGCCTTCATGATAACGTCACGGGCAAAACTTGGGGGAAGAGAACGGAATGCGCTGAGCTGGGTTGTGAAATCGGAAAGCTCCTTCTCTGTGGGAAGAGATCCGAAAAGAA
>JAZUAR010000005.1:0-9708 GCA_045638055.1 Candidatus Avispirillum sp. | reverse complement strand
AAAGAGACAGGCATTCAAGCATAAGGTAAACCGTAACGGCGCAAAAAGAGTTTACTATATGTGCATGGAGTTCCTTGTAGGACGCTCTCTCAAAACAAATATCCATAATCTTTCCCTCGTCAATGAGTACACCGAAGCACTTAAAGATCTTGGTGTAAACCTCGCAGATCTTTACGAGTGTGAGCCTGACGCCGGTCTCGGCAACGGCGGTCTCGGAAGACTTGCCGCTTGCTATATGGACTCTCTTTCATCTCTTGACTACCCCGCAACAGGTTTCTCTATCTGCTATGAGTACGGTCTTTTCAAGCAGAAGCTGATCGACGGTACACAGGTAGAAATGCCCGATAACTGGCTTCCCGGCGGTGACGTATGGCTCGTTCCCAGAACAGACCGTACATTCCGCGTACGCTTCGGCGGTCACCTCCGCGAGAAGTGGACTGATGGCAGACTTGAGATCATCTACGATAACTGTGAGGAGATCGAGGCTGTTCCTTACGATATGATGATGAGTGGCGGAGACAGCGAGGCTGTATCCCTCCTCAGACTCTGGAAGGCAAAGGATATTGATAACTTCAATATGAACCTCTTTGCAGAGGGCGAATATTCAAGAGCTCTTGAGTCAAGTGTAAACGCAGATATCATCTGCAAGGTGCTTTATCCTGCCGATAACCACTACGACGGTAAGATCCTTCGTCTTACTCAGCAGTACTTCATGGTATCCGCATCCTGCCAGAGCATCATCCGCGATCATATGGCAGTATACGGTACTGTTGATAACCTTCCCGATAAGGTATGCGTTCATATCAACGATACTCACCCCGCACTCTGCGTTCCCGAGTTTATGCGTATTCTTCTTGATGACTACTGCCTCAACTGGGAAAAGGCATGGGATATCGTTTCCAGAATGACATCCTATACAAACCACACAGTCCTTCCCGAGGCTCTCGAAACATGGAACGAGGACCTCTTCCGTCTCCGTCTCCCCAGAATCCACCAGATCGTTAAGGAAATTAACGAGAGATTCTGTAAGGAGGTTTGGGAGGCATATCCCGGTAACTGGAACAGAATCGCTGAGATGGCGATCCTCGCAAACGGCGTTGTAAGAATGGCAAACCTCGCAATCGTAGGTTCTCACCACATCAACGGCGTATCCGAGATCCACTCCGGTATCCTTAAGGACATCACATTCCGTAACTTCTACCGTATGTGGCCCGATAAGTTCGATAACGTAACAAACGGTATCGCTCATCGCCGTTGGCTCACATACTCTAACCCCGGCCTTGCAAACCTTCTCTCCGAGTGTATCGGCGACGGCTATAAGAAGAATCCTACAGAGCTTGCTAACTTCAGAAAGTTCAAGGATGATAAGGCTGTTCTCGACCGCCTCGCTGAGATCAAGAAGGAAAACAAGGAAAACTTCGCCCGTCACTACTATGAGAAGACAGGCATCCTTCTCAATACTGAGACTGTATTCGACGTTCAGATCAAGAGACTTCATGAGTATAAGCGTCAGCTTCTCAATGCTATGAATATCATTGATCTCTATCTCCAGCTCAAGGATAACCCCGATGCTCCCGTAGTACCCCAGACATTCATCTTCGGTGCTAAGGCTGCTCCCGGTTACAGAATGGCTAAGGAGATCATCCGCCTTATCTGGAACATCGGCGAGGATATCGCAAAGAATCCTAAGATCGCTGAAAAGCTCCGCGTTGTATTCCTTGAGGACTATAACGTAACAACAGCTGAAAAGCTCGTTCCCGCAGCAGAGCTCTCTGAGCAGATCTCTCTTGCAGGTAAGGAGGCAAGCGGTACAGGTTGTATGAAGCTCATGATCAACGGTGCTCTTACAATCGGTACAGCAGACGGCGCTAATATTGAGATGGCGGAGGAAGCTCTCGAAGGCAACCTCTTCATGTTCGGTCTCACAGCACCTGAGGTAGAAAATATCCGTTCTATGGGCTATCATTCTGCTGACTACTACAACAGAAACGAAAGACTCCAGAGAATCGTTAACAGCTTCTCCCAGGGCTTCAACGGTCAGTCCTTCTCCCACATTTCCGAGTATCTTCTCGTGCACGATCCCTTCATGTGCATGGCAGACTTCGAGTCCTACAGAAAGATGCATAAGGATGTAAACGATCTCTATGTAAACGATCCTACAGAGTGGAACAGAAAGTCTCTTATGAATATTGCAGGCACAGGCAAGTTTGCAGCAGACAGAGCTGTAACTGAGTATGCCGACCGTATCTGGAATATCAAGAGAATGACCGGTAAGAAATAAATTATTCACGGGTAAGACAGATGCTTGTAAAGCTCAATTGCGAACTTTGCGCAAATGCCGAAATAAACCTTGAAAAATTTACGGACAAGGAAAACGCTTCGCTTCGCGGAGCGTTTTCACAGTCCGAAACCGTAACTTTCAAGGTAAGCGCACCCAGAGTGTGCGGTGTGCGCGACGTAGTGCTTCGTATCTCGCGAGATGGCGAGGGGGACTGCGACTATCCCTTCGAAGCTATGGGCGGGGGAGTATTTTCTCTCGACCTTTCTCTTTCAGACCTTGGTGAAGGATTGTATTGGTATACTATCCTTTTCCTCAGAGGAGAGGACACCCTTTTTGCGTCCTCCATCGATAACGTAAATTATAATCTGCAGCCCTGCGAGGGTAACAGATTCCGCCTCCTCGTATATGAGGATGGCTTTAAAACACCTGAATGGTTCCATGGCGGAACTATGTATCAGATTTTCCCCGACAGATTTTTTAAATCGGGCAAGTCACCGAGAAGAGACGATGCCGAGTACGAGGAGGATTGGTATGCACCCATCTCCCAGTACGGTCACGTTCCCGGAGCAGACGTTAAAAACAACCTGTTCTACGGCGGCGACCTTTACGGTATATGCGAAAAGCTTGATTATCTCAAGTCCCTCGGTGTAACTATTCTTTACTTAAACCCTATATTTACGGCTTATTCAAACCATAAATATGATACGGGAGACTATACCTGCGTTGATCCGGCATTCGGCGGAGACGAGGCACTGAAGCTTCTTATTGCCGAAGCGAAAAAGCAGGGCATGCGCGTTATTCTCGACGGTGTATTTAACCATACGGGAGACGACAGCATTTACTTTGACAGATACCGTCACTATTCCAATGACGGAGCATATAAAAATCCCGACTCACCTTACAGAAGCTGGTATTGCTTCGGTAAGAGCGAGGAGGATTATCTTTCATGGTGGGGAATCAAGATTCTTCCGAAGCTTAATCACAGAGACGAGTCCTGCCGTAAGTATTTTACCGGCGAGGACGGAATCGGTGCCCGCTACGCCCGCCTCGGTACAGGCGGCTGGCGACTTGACGTTGCCGATGAGCTTTGCGACAGCTTCCTTGATGAATTCCGCGAGTCTGTAAAGGCGGCGGACCCCGAGGCTATAATTATCGGAGAGGTGTGGGAAAATGCCGCCGATAAAATTGCCTACGGAAAGAGAAGAAGATATTTCAGAGGCCGTCAGCTTGACTCGGTTATGAACTATCCCTTCAGAACTGCCTGCATCAACTTTTTCAAAACTAAAAACGGTAAAGCTCTTGCGGAAACCTTAACAGAGGTCTATTCCTCCTATCCTAAGTGCTGCGCGGATAGCCTTATGAATATCCTCGGCACTCACGATACGGAAAGAATTATGACAGTCCTTGGCGACGGAAGCTATCAGTGTATGTCCAATACAAGCCTTTCCACTCATACCATGATGGATAATGAGAGATTCAAGGCAAGAAAGCTTCTCATGGCGGCTTCCACAATTCAGTATACCGTCTACGGCGTGCCCAGTCTTTACTACGGAGACGAGGCAGGAGTTGAGGGCGGCAGAGACCCCTTCTGCAGAAGAACCTACCCCTGGGGAAAAGAGGACCGCGAGCTTCTCGAGCATTATAAAAAGCTTGGCGCTCTTCGTCGTGATCCTATATTTGCCGAGGGTGACTTTAAGGTCGTTGACAGCGGCGTGGGCTATATCATATATGAAAGAAGCCTTGGAGACAGAAAGATAACCGTTCTTTCCAACGTTTCCGGAATGGATATAGATACCGAGATTCGCGGTCGCGATATGATGAGCGGAGAAGCCTTTAACGGAGCTATTCCCGCTCTCACAACAGTAGTTGTTGAATAAAAGCAAAGGACGTGATGAATTTGGAAAAAAGATTCAGCCTTGCAATTTTTGATATGGACGGAGTCCTTGTAGATTCCGAAAAGGCATTCAAGCATGCTTGTCAGGATGCTCTCCTTCAGTGGGGAGTTCATGCTGAAAGGGAAGAGTTCGTCCCCTATACGGGAATGGGCGATATTCTCTACATCGGCGGAGTATCCGAGGCACACGGCGTGCCCTACTGCCTTGAAATGACAGACGTTTCCTATAAGCTTTATGCAGAGTATGCCAAAACAGAGCTTTGTGTCCTCCCCTGGAGCCGCAGAATTATCGAATCTCTCAAGGCTGAGGGATACGATATTGCAGTTGCATCGTCAGCAGGACTTTTCAAGGTTGAAACAAACCTTAACTGTGTTGGCGTAGATACCGCAGTATTTAAGGCTATCATCACAGGAAGCGACGTTGAAAAGAAAAAGCCTGCCCCCGACATCTTCCTTGCGGCGGCAGAAAAATGCGGCGCAGACCCCTCGGATTGTCTTGTTTTCGAGGATGCCATCTCGGGAGTGAAGGCAGCAAAGGCTGCGGGTATGTTTGCCGTTGCGGTAACAACCTCCTTCACAGCAGAGGAGCTTTACGAGGCAGGCGCAGATTTTGTCTGCGATGACCTTATGATTGCATTTGAAAAATTCTTTGTTTAATATTTACTTTATATAAAAGGAAAAAATATGGAAATTTTTGAGAGAAATGATAAGCGCACTCATTATTGCGCGACACTTTCCGCTGAGAATATCGGCGAGAGAGTAACAGTCCTCGGTTGGTGCCAGCGTCAGAGAGACCTTGGTAGCCTTATCTTCATCGACCTGAGAGACAGAACAGGTATCGTTCAGCTTGCATTTGATGACAACACTGACCGCGATATCTTCCAGAAGGCATTCACAACAAGAAGCGAGTACGTTCTTTGCGCAAAGGGTACAGTTCGTGCCCGCGGCGAGGGTGCTGTGAACAAGAATCTCCCCACAGGTGAGATCGAGATCGCAGTAGACGAGTACAAGGTGCTTTCTCAGGCACTCACACCTCCTTTCCCCATCGTTGAAAACTCCGAGACAAACAGCGAAACAAGACTTACATACCGTTATCTTGACCTTCGCCGTCCCGACATGCAGAGAAATATCCTTGCAAGAAGTGAGATCACAAACATCGCAAGAAACTACTTCCGCGATCAGGGCTTCATCGATATTGAAACACCTATCCTCATCAAGCCCTCACCCGAAGGCGCGCGTGACTATATCGTTCCTTCCCGTGTTCATCCCGGATGCTTCTATGCGCTTCCTCAGTCTCCCCAGCTTTATAAGCAGCTTCTCATGTACTCCGGCTTCGACCGCTACATCCAGATCGCTCGCTGCTTCAGAGACGAGGACCTTCGTGCTGACCGTCAGCCCGAGTTCACACAGATCGACCTTGAAATGTCCTTTGCAGATGAAGAGGATATCATCGCAGTAAACGAGGGCTACATCAAGAAGATCTTCGAGGACTTCATGAAGCTTCCTCTTGAAACACCCTTCAAGAGAATGACATATGCAGAGGCAATGGAGCGCTTCGGCTCCGATAAGCCCGATACTCGCTTTGGCCTTGAGCTTTGCAATATCTCCGATGTAGTTGCAAACTGCGGCTTCGGCGTATTTGCAAATTGCGTTGCAGGCGGCGGCAGTGTTCGCGCTATCAACGTTCCCGGCGGTGCAAAGATGGCTCGTAAGGAGATCGACTCCCTCGTTGAGTTCGTTAAGACTTACGGTGCTAAGGGTCTTGCATGGTATAAGAACGCAGAGGGCGGCGCATCCTCTTCCTTTGCAAAGTTCCTCACAGAGGACGAGGTAGCAGCTATCCTTGCAAAGACAGAGTGCAACGTTGGCGACCTCCTTCTCGTTGTTGCTGATAAGAACAGCGTAGTATTCGACTCCCTCGGCGCACTCCGTTGCGAGGTTGCAAAGAGAATGGGTCTTATCGATAAGTCCAAGTTCAACTTCCTCTGGGTAACAGAGTTCCCCCTCTTCGAGTATGATGAGGAGGACGGCCGCTTCTATGCGAAGCACCATCCCTTCACAATGCCTATGGAAGAGGATATGGATAAGATCGACACCGATCCCGGTTCCGTTCGTGCACGTGCTTACGATATCGTTCTTAACGGTACAGAGCTTGGCGGCGGTTCCATCAGAATCCATACAACAGAGCGCCAGACAAAGATGTTCGAGACTCTCGGCATCGATGCAGAAACTGCAAACGAGAAGTTCGGCTACCTCCTTGAGGCATTCAAGTACGGTGTACCTCCTCACGGCGGTCTTGCATTTGGTCTTGACAGACTTGTAACTCTCCTTCTCGGACTTGAGGATATCCGCGAGGTTATCGCATTCCCCAAGGTTCAGAATGCATCCGAGCTTATGTCCAAGTGTCCCGCTCCCGGAGACCCCAAGGCCCTCGAAGAGCTTTGCATCTCCGTAAACATTCCTGAGAAGGAATAAGGGAGAGGACGGTCGCTTTTTTGTAAAAAAGCTCCGCAAAAAACTTTAATAAAAAGGCTCACCAAGTTTTCTTGGTGAGCCTTTTTAAGCCCTTGCAGGGCTTTTTTACGAAAAAGTATCCACTTCTTCCTTATAACTTTATAAATGTTTTCGTGGTTCTTTGCAAATACCTTATATTCCAAGAATTCTCTTTGCATTACCTGCGAGGATCAGTTCTCGTTCGGAGTCTGTGATGGAGGGATCGAGAGTAACCGCACCGATATACATTGCAGGATTGCAGGTGGGGTAGTCCGAACCGAAAATGAATTTTTCGATACCGCATTTATCAATGCCCGATCTCAGCATTCCGTGACGGAATATGCCGTATCCTGAGATGTCAAGATAGAAGTTATCACACTTGTTCATCCATTCCACGTGGCGCATGAAATCGTGATATTCACCGGGATGAGCGGAAACGACCTTCAGTCGGGGGAACGCCTCTGCGATCATGCCCTGCTCGGGAACGTCGCCGCTGTGGAGGCTGAGTGTCATCTCATATTCCTCTGCAAGCTTAAGAATTTCATAAAAATTCTTATTTGTAAAGCTGCCCCAGCCGTCAAGATAGGGAACGAGCTCGCCGATGAGATCGATACCCATGGCGTGCATTCGCTCAATTTCTTCCATAGACTCACGTATGTAATCGGGGTGAACGTGAAATCCGGGGATATAAAAATCTCCGTATATCTCCTTGAGCTTCAATGCCTCGTCATTGTTGTGCTTTATCTTATCCCACCAGGAGTTGCCGTACTCTCCCACAAATGCAACGCTTCCGCAGATTTTTGAAACTCCAAGCTCCTTCATAAGGCTTAGCGTATAATCCGCATCCATCGTGAAAACGTCGGGATGATTGCATATGTTGGTTAGAGGGGAGAGAAAGGGATGGGTATGAAAATCAATTATTTCAAAATCCATAAGAGTCACCTTATTTTACTGCAAGGGATGCACAAGCATCCTCGATTATTTCTCTTTCTGAGAAGGGAACCTTCTGTCCGCAAACAAGCTGATAGGTTTCGTGGCCCTTGCCTGCAAAGAGAACGATATCTCCCTCTTTTGCCATGGAAACTGCCTTCTTGATAGCCTCCTCGCGGTCGGTGATGCATTCATATTCAACGCCTGACATATGTGATGCGATTTCTGCGATTACGTTTTCGGGAGACTCAAAATCGGGGTTGTCTGATGTGATAATGCAGTAGTCTGCATATTTTGATGCCGCCTCTGCAAGCTCTTTTCTTCTGCACTGTGTTCTTCCGCCAACTGAGCCGAAAACACAGATGATTCGCTCGGGCTCGTATTCTCTCAGTGTGCAGAGAGCGTTTGTAAGGCTGAAGCCGTTGTGGGAATAGTCGATAATAAAGGTAATTCCGGGGATGCCCTCAACTATCTCGAATCTGCCCTGAACGGGAGTTTTTGCAAGCACCTGAGCAGAAAGTTCGCGGGATACTCCGAACTGCCGGCAAATGCCGATAGCGCAAAGTCCGTTATAAACGCTGAATGCGCCGGGGGACATAAGTCGGACATGTGTTGTTTCTCCGTTTTGCTCACAGTCAAAGGCGATTCCGAGAGAGGTCTCGCTGCGATAAAGCTTGGGGAGAGTTGCTTTTATATCCGCGTCATTTGTAAGAGAGAAGGAGAGCTTGTCGCCATTGTGGCCGCTGATAACGTATTCGGAGGCCTCATCGTCTGCATTGTAAACAACGCATTTTGCATCGAAGCGGTCGAAAAGACGCTTCTTTGCATTCTTGTATTCCTCAAAATCTGCGTGCTCGCCCTCGCCGATATGGTCGGGAGAAAGGTTTGTAAATGCTGTAACCTCAAAGGGAATTCCGTCAACTCTGTTGTGCATAAGCGCCTGAGAGGAAACCTCAAGCACCGCATATTCCACACCCTCTGACACCATCATAGCAAAGTAGTGATGGAGCTGGAGGCTTTCGGGAGTTGTGTTTACGGTCTCGATATGGCGACCGTTGATAATAACTCCGTTTGAGCCGATATATGCACAGTTTTTGCCCGCACCGTTAAGGATGGATGCAACGAGAAGAGCCGTTGTGGTCTTACCCTTTGTGCCTGTAATTCCGATAATATGGAGCTTGTCTGCAGGGCGGCCGTAAAAATCGGCGGAGATAACTGCAAGAGCGGCTCTTGTATCGGGAGTGATTACCTGAACGCAGTCCTCGGGAAGATCAAGACGTCTTTCGCAGAGAAAAGCGCGGGTTCCTTTTTCATATGCTCGGGGAGCAAAATCGTGTCCGTCTCTCTTTGCTCCGGGAAGGCAGACGAAAAGGTCTCCCTCACAGGATTTCAGAGAGTTGTATTCAATTCTTGATATTTCACAGTCCCCTGTAGCTGTGCAGGGAATGTTTTTTATAATTTCTGAAAGCTTCATAATAGCCCCACTTATTTGAAATCTTCTGAAAAACCGATAGGATTGCTGTCGCAGGCTTTGATTGCCGTATATGCCAGCACCTCAAGAGAATCGCAGAAAATAGGGTCGCCGCCAACTGCGCGGTTTATAAGAGAAAGCTCGGTGCAGCCGAGGATCAGCTTGTCGCAGCCCTTTGCCTTGAGATGGTCTACGATCTTATAGAACTTTTTGAGATCGGGGTCTCTTCCGCACTTAACGTCATCGTAGATAAGCTCGTGGAGATACTGCTGATGGACCTCGTCGGGAACGGCATAGGAAAGACCAAGCTTTTTCAGCTGCTCCTGATAGGAGCCGGAGGAAACGGTACCCGCAGTTGCCATGATACCTGCCTTTTTATATCCCGCCTTTTTCAGATGGAGGCTTGTCTCCTCAATGATGCTGGGAACGGGGACCTCAACGTTTGCCCTCACCTCTTCAACGAAATAGTGAGCTGTGTTGCAGGGGATAACGATAACGTCGGCTCCGTAGACCTCAAGTCGTCTCGCGTCCTCAACCATATAGGGAAGGGGGCTTTCGATGCTTCGGCCTGTGATGAAGGCAGTTCTGTCGGGAGTGGAGGCGCGGGATGAGAGGATGATGTCGATATGATCCTGATCG
>JAZUAR010000004.1:0-6549 GCA_045638055.1 Candidatus Avispirillum sp. | reverse complement strand
ATTATCGTGTTGTTTCGTTTTTAAAGTTTTTTGAAGGTGCGGAAACTTTTTTTCAAAAAAGTTTCTGCTTAGCCTCTTTACCCTTATTCTCTTACAGATTTCAGGAGTGCTATCTCCATTGCGTATCCGTCGATCTCGTTGGGAGTTTCGAGGTAGAAGGGGAGATGGCTGATCTTTTCGTTATTGATTATTTTCTTGATTCCCTCAAGGCCGAGGAAGCCCTCGCCTATTTTTTCGTGTCTGTCCTTAGCGGCGCCAAGGGGATTCTTTGAGTCGTTGAGGTGGATGGCGTAGAGTCTGTCAAGACCGATGATCTCGTCAAAGGCTTCGATAACGCTGTCCGTATCGTTGGCGATATCGTAGCCGCCGTCGGAAATATGGCAGGTATCAAGGCACACGCCAACGTGAGGGCGGCAAGCCTCGTCAACTGCGTCGATAATTGCCTTTACCTCCTCAAAGCTCTTTCCGATCTCGCTTCCCTTTCCCGCCATTGTTTCGATAAGCACGCGGGTGCTTTGACCGGGGGTTATGACCTCTGACAAGAGCTTTGCGCAGTTTGCAATTCCTGCCTCCGAACCGATGCCCACGTGGCTTCCGGGATGGAAATTATAAAGAGCACCGGGAATCTTTTCAAGGACCTCAAGGTCCTCCTTCATGGAATCTCTTGAATAATTCCAGATTCTCTCCTCTGCAGATGCAGGGTTGAAGGTATAGGGCGCGTGAGCAAGAGGGGGCGCAAAGCCGTTTGCCTCCATAAGGCTTACAAGGGCTTTAACGTCCTCGTCTGCGGGGCGGCGAAAACCGCGGCCGCGGGGATTTCTTGTGAAATACTGAAAAGTGTTGGCACCGATGGAAAGTGCTGTCTTTCCCATAGCCTCATATCCGCCCGAAACGGACAGATGGCATCCTATATAAAACATAATTACCTCCGTTTTGGTTTGAAAATTAATATATTTCAGTATATCATATAACGATAAATTTTGCAACGGTTTGACAAACGGCATATCATTTGGTATAATTGGATAAGATTGGATATATCCTTTTCGGAAAGGAGGAAGTATGAAAAGCATCGGCAATTTTTTCAAGCGGCTCGGCTCTGCTATTTCCCGCTTTTTTTGTATGCTGGCTGAGGACCAGATAACGGTCTATGCGGCGCAGGCTGCGTTTTTTATCATAGCTTCCACCGTTCCTTTCACGATTCTCCTTATCGGTATTGCAAGATACGTTATTAACGTCGATTGGCTGCTGGGTCTTATTTCAAGGCATCTTGACGGAGAGATAGGCGCCATCCTTACAAATCTTGTCAGCGAGGTGGTTGCGAAAACGGGCGCGCCCCTTTTCTCCATCACCATCATTACCGTTATATGGAGTGCCTCCCGAGGCGTTTTCTCCGTTACCCGAGGAATTGCGGGTGCTTACGGTGTACATATCAAGGAAAATTTCCTTCTTGACGTTGTCCGCTCCCTTATCTATACCCTCGTTTTCATTCTCATTATAATTTTAACCCTTATTGCACTTGTCTTTGCGGAGACCATCATTATCGCCGTCCGCGAATTTTTCCCTCTCGTTACCCTTATTTTCAATATAATCAAGACTAGTGCCCCCGTTATCATGGCGGTGGTGCTTACCTTGTTCTTTGCCGTGATTTACGATACGGTTTCCCGTAAGGGCAGAAGATTTTCAAGAGCGGAATACAAGGGCCTTTCCGGAAAGCTCCCCCGCGGATTCTTAGCTCAGCTTCCCGGAGCTGCATTTGCTTCCCTCGGCTGGGTGCTCTGCTCCTACTTCTTTGCAATCTACCTTCGATATTTCCCCGGATTTTCATATCTCTACGGAAGCCTTACGACCCTCATGCTCCTTATGATGTGGATATATTTCTGTATGTTCATCCTCATGCTTGGCGCCGAGGTGAACAAGACCGTATTCCACAAATGGAATATCGGAAAGCTTCACAAGGAGCGCGTACAACAGAAAAAGCGCAGAAAAAGCACTCTTGAAAGAGTGCGAACATACTCCACCTCCTTTGGAAGAAAGAAAAAATAACAAAACACTCCGTTGCAAAAGCAACGGAGTGTTTTTATTTTACTTTGTTTTCTTTGCTTCTCTTACAGCCTTGATTATTTTCTCAACAGACTGCTCTGTGCGAAGGCCCGTGCAATCCACGGTTATATCCGCGTATTTTTCATAAAGGGGGACTCTCTCGCGGTAAACGTCCTCAAGAGTTTCGCCCTTTCTCATAACGAGGCCTCTCGTTGTGATATTGCGGACGCGCTTCGTTATTTCCTCGCAGGGAAGCTGTATGTACACGATGATTCCGTTTTTTCTCAGATTCTGCATGGCAGACTCGGAAAGAACGACGCTGCCGCCCGTTGCGATAACGGTGCGGTGATAGCCGTGAAGAGTGGAAACGACCTCGCTCTCAACAAGTGAGAATCCCTCGATTCCCTTTTTCTCGATTATCTTGAAGAGGGGGAGCTTTTCTCTCTGCTGAATAAGCAGGTCTGTGTCGCAAAAGCTGTACATCTCAGCCTTTGCAAACAGGACGCCGAGGGTGCTTTTTCCGCTGCCCGGCATTCCTATGAAGATTATATTATCTAAAGTTTGCCTCATAATACTTTAAAAGTCGCTTTGTGTCTATTGTTTCTGTGGTTTTAAGAGAGTATTTATCGATGAGCTCGTATGCTCTCTCAAGGGGAGCTGAGTCTGTGAACTGATCGGGCAGGTGTGCATCAACACCGATGATTACAGTGCTGTCGCACTCGCGGCACACCTCTAAAAACTCCTCGCAGGGGTAGTTTCGCTCTCTTGCGATGCCGAGAACGTTCAATTCAACAGGGAGACCGAGTTCGTTTGAGCACTCGCAAAGGCGGCGCATCTCACGCTTGAAGGCAGGATTCTTATGATCAAATCTCGGAAGATCGGGGTGGGCAAGATAGGAGAATGCTCCTGTTTCCAGTCCCTCGATACACTGATCTGTGTATTTAACAAGAGACTCCTCGTCCTGTATCCAGTGGGCGGAAAGGCCAAACTGATCGTCATCGAGAAAATGCTGTCCGAGAATAAGATATTCTATTCCGTAGGGGCGGAGAAACTCGAGAAGCTCTGGGAAAAGCTTTGGGTAATACTCAGCCTCAAGACCGAGATGTATCTCGATTTTATCCTTATACTGCTCTCTGAGCGCCTTCACCGATTCGCAGTAGCCCGAAAGCTCCTCGGGGTACATACGGTAGAAGGAATAAAAATCATCCTTAAAGCCAACGTAGGGGGTATGGTCGGAAAAGCCGAGAGTTTTGATCCCCGCTTCTATTGCGAGGTCAACGTAGCGCTGATCTGAGCAGCCTGCGTGTCTGCAGCGCTCGGTATGTGTATGGAAATTAGCCTTTATCATGGCTTTTCTCCATAGATCAGCTCATGAAGATATTCACGGTTCTTCTCAAGATCGGGAACGAGAACTGCCATTCCGTTGATATACGCGGAATAGAAGGTTCCGTCCACGGGGAGTCGGTACTGCTCAATGCCCGAAATATTCATCGTGTAAAGATCCATAGCATAGCTCATGATCTCACCGTTTGATATATTGGTCGTGACAAGAGGGAAAATTGCATCCACAAGATCGACTATCTTTGTGACAGTTATATTTTCACGAAGCCTGTCATATATTGCAGAAAGAGCTCTTCTCTGGCGCTGTGTTCTCTCATAGTCGGAATTTCCTATATATCTCATTGTGCAATAGGAAAGCGCCGCAGCACCGTCAAGTCTGTTTCTTCCCACAACTGTGCGGTGTCCCCAGCCTTTGAGAGCCGCTGCCTCCTCCTCGTTGAGGTCGATATATATACCGTCGAGAATATCAACAACCTTCTGGAATGCGAAGAAGTCTATCTCAACGAACTTATCGATGGTGATTCCGAAGTTTTTCTCAATAGTTTTCTTGAGAAGCTCGTATCCGCCGAAGAAATAAGCAACGTTGATCCTGTTGTCGCTGTATCCGGGTATCTGAACGTACATATCTCTCATAAGAGAGGTTACCTTCAGCTTTTTATCAGTCTTATCAATGGTGAGGATCATCATTGAATCGGAGCGGCCCTTTGTGCCTTCCTTTCTCGTATCCTGACCAATGAGAAGAATATTTGTTACACCCTCTTTGGAAAGAGTGTTTACGTCATCTGCCCAGTCGATATCTCCCGGCTCGATTATTTCCGTACCGTCTTTATAAGGATCGGTCTCAAAGGATTCATCCTCGGGAGGCACGGTTTCGATGCTGTCGGGATCGTATTTATTGATTTTAGAAAGCTTGGAGCCTACAAAAATGCAGACAACAGTACCTGAAACGATAATAACAGCAAGAAAAACACACAGCACGATCGCCCACACGGGGAAAGATCTCTTTTTTTTGGACTTCTTGTTTTCTTCTGACATTATTTGGCTCCTTTCTTTTATTCGGGGTATTTAATGCTTGCAAGACCGTTCTGCGCTTTAACCTTAAAAGCAGCCTCTATAACGATCTCTTCCTCTTTATCCTCTTTTTCGTCCCGGCCCTCGGGGGTTATCGTGATATTCGTTCCCTTTGCGCTTCTGTCGCAAACAACGCCGCTTACGTAGTTTTCCACAAAGGAAAGAGGTATCCAGATATGGGAATCCACGGTTCGGCAGGGAGCCTCAAGAATGACGGAAACTCCGTTTATAAGAACGGTGGTCGAGCCGCTTGTGAAGATAGCATACTCTTCTCCGCCTTTTCCGGAGCTTGTATCGGAAATGCCGTCGGTGCATATAAATCTCATTGAGTTTACACTGCCTACAGACACCATTCCGAACCACTGTGCCATTTCCGTGAAGTCACAGTAAAGCACGTCGCCGCGATAGGCTGTGGATGCCTTTGTCGTATAGCTTCCGACACCGTCAAGCACAAAGGAGACCTTTCCCTTTTTTGCATCGGTTTCAGAATAGAATTCCGCTCTGTACCACCAGAATCCGAGAATTGATACTATAAGAAGCATTACCGAAAGACGGATGAAAAATGTCTTTAACCAGAAAAATATTTTTTCTTTGTTGAATAACTTTTTCTTTTTAGGTGGAGGCGCAGGGCGACGAGGAGGGCGCTGACCCTTTGGATTCTGTCCTTGCTGCCCGGGTCTTCTCTGAGGATTTCCGTTTCTCTGAAAATTTGCAGGATTCGGACGTCCCTGCTCGTGGCGGGGAGCGCCTTTGCGCTCATACAAAATACCCTCGGAAGTATATACGGGGCTTCCCTCGGGGATGACCCAGCCGTTGTTCGGCCTTTTTTCGGGGGGACGCTTTTTCTCGGGAGGACGGGCGGGACGGCTATGGGCAGGTCTTTGTTCCTGCATAAGAGGTCTTTGACCCTGCACGGGAGGGCGCTGACCCTGCATAGGAGGTCGCTGTCCTTGTACGGGAGGTCGCTGTCCCTGCATAGGGGGGCGCTGACCCTGCACGGGAGGGCGCTGACCTTGCACGGGAGGTCGCTGTCCCTGCATGGGAGGTCGCTGTCCCTGCACGGGAGGTCGCTGTCCCTGTACGGGAGGGCGCTGTCCCTGCATGGGAAGTCGCTGTCCCTGCACGGGAGGGCGCTGTCCCTGCATAGGGGGGCGCTGTGCTCGTACAGGAGGATTCGGAGCCTGTCTTTGCCTTTCCCTCGGCATTGAAGTCATGGGGCGAAGGGGCATCTGAGTATATTCCTCGCGACGGGGCTCTTCTCTTTTTTGCTGACCTATTCTGAGAGATTCAAGTCGCTGCTCCCTGGTTTTTGCCGGGGGCATCTGACCTCTCCTGCGCATATCGGCACCGCCGGCAACGCTTTGCGGTCTTCTTCTGTTCTGTTCGTTCACGGCGGCACCTCCTTTTTTTATTACTTAGTTTCCGCTATCATGAAATAGGGGGACGTGGGGGAATTGAGCATCTGGAACTTTGCAATGCAAAGCTTATAACGGGAAAGAGTTGCAAAATAGCGCTGAAGCTCCTCGCCCTCCAATGCTCCCTCGGGATGACCGGGGTATACTGCTACCATAAGGATAGCATCGCGGTCAAGGAGAGAAAGCGCGTTTTCAACAGCAGGGAGAGTAGTTTCTCTCATTGTTGTGAGAGCCTTGTTTCCGCTGCCGGGCAGATAGCCGAGATTGAACATTCCCGCCTTGATCTTGCCGTCAATATAATTTGCGGCGTTATGATGAGAATCGCAGATGAGGCGCCAGTTTTCGGGGCAGCCCCAGTCGCGAAGATTTTTTGCTGTGCTTTCCAAAGCCTTTGGCTGAATATCAAAAGCAGTTACCATTCCGTTGGCACCAACGGTCTTTGAAAGGAACTCCGTATCGTGGCCGTTACCCATAGTGAAGTCAACGGCGTGGTGTCCCTTACCGAGGTGAGAAAGAATGAAGTGCTTTTGCAGTGTGAGAAGATCTACCATCAGCCCACCTTCGCCTGAGCCGCATCAAATGCCTTGAGGTTTACTTCCTTTGCCTTCGCGGGAACGCAATCCTCAACTGCCTTACGAAGAACCTCGGGTGCAAAGCCGAGAACGTGAGCCGCAAGACCGAT
>JAZUAR010000003.1:0-2610 GCA_045638055.1 Candidatus Avispirillum sp. | reverse complement strand
AATAGGAGCGTGAAATAACATGGCACTTGTTACAACAAAGGAAATGTTCAAAAAAGCATACGAGGGCGGCTACGCTATCGGTGCTTTCAACATCAACAACATGGAGATCATCCAGGCTATCACTGAGGCTGCAGGCGAGCTCAAGTCTCCCGTAGTTCTTCAGGTATCCGCAGGAGCAAGAAAGTATGCAAAGCAGGAGTACCTCCTCGCTCTCGCAAACGCTGCTATCAAGGATTCCGGCGTTGACCTCGCTCTCCACCTTGACCACGGCGCAGACTTCGAGATCTGCAAGGCTTGCATCGACGGCGGCTTTACATCCGTTATGATCGACGGTTCTCACCACTCCTTCGAGGATAACATCGCAGTTACCAAGAAGGTAGTTGAGTACGCTCACGAGCGTGGCGTAACCGTTGAGGGTGAGCTCGGCGTTCTCGCAGGCGTTGAAGATGACGTTGTTGCTGAGGATTCCACATACACACGTCCCGAGGAAGTTGAAGAGTTCGTTGCAAAGACCGGCGTTGACTCTCTCGCTATCTCCATCGGTACATCTCACGGTGCATACAAGTTCACACCTGCACAGTGCACAAGAAACGAAGAGGGTATCCTCGTTCCCCCTCCGCTCCGTTTCGACATTCTCGAAGCTATCATGGAAAAGATCCCCGGCTTCCCGATCGTTCTCCACGGTGCATCCTCTGTTCCCCAGGATTACGTAAAGGAGATCAACTCCATCGGCGGTAAGCTTCCCGATGCAGTTGGTATTCCCGAGGAGCAGCTTAGAAAGGCTGCATCCCTTGCAGTATGTAAGATCAACATCGACTCCGATATCCGTCTTGCAATGACTGCAGGTATCCGCCGCGTTCTCACTGACGATCCCAGCGTATTCGACCCCAGAACTTACCTCACCGTTGCTCGTGCAGAGGTTAAGAAGATGGTTGCTCACAAGATCCTCAACGTTCTTGGTTCTGCTAACACTCTTTAATCCTAATAATACCCAAAAGGCAGTCGCAAGGCTGCCTTTTGTTATTCCTGACGCATGACGTATTCGACCCCAGAACTTACCTCACCGCCCGTCGTGCAGAGGCTAAGAAGATGGCTCTTCACAAGATCCCGAACGTTCCCCGTTCTGCTAACACTCTCTAATTTAACAGCTTAACTTTAACCGCCCCGCCGAATGGCGGGGCGGTTTTTTGCTTGTGTCACTCGTATGCTAAATCCCTCTCAGTCGCTATCGCGACAGCTCTCCCGAAGGAGAGCCTTTTGAATAAGGTAACTCGCCGAAAGCCTCTCACTTTGGGAGAGGTGGCACGCACTTCGCCAAAAGCGAATGTGCTCGTGACGGAGAGGGCATTTTTTGGCTCAACATCGGTCATGTGGTTTAAATTTTTCT
This sequence comes from Candidatus Avispirillum sp., assembly GCA_045638055.1. Lineage (GTDB taxonomy): Bacteria > Bacillota > Clostridia > Oscillospirales > CAG-272 > Avispirillum. The sequence continues at coordinate 1,223 of JAZUAR010000003.1, read as the reverse complement.
CCCGCTGTGCAAAAACAGGCTCCACTGCTTGCAAAGCAAACGATACGAGACAAAAACAACAAATTAAAAGCAAATATTATTTTGCATATACTTTTAATTTACTCAACACCGATGTAAACAATTCGTTTTCACAAATGAAATCATATTGATTCTGTTTTTCAGTGGTAAGCTTTTCCAACAAACGATAACTGTTATTATGACCATCGCACCACCAGATATCACCGCATATCATTCCTTTCAAGGCAGGAGATGTGTGAATATCGTCAGGTGAGAGTGTATCAAAATATATTGCATATTCAGCAGCATGGTTCAAACAAGAAATAGTGTTTAGGGCATCGTTTTTCTTTGCGTAAATTTCTGCCATTTGCAGGTATGCTTTCTCCATATTTCGGGCAAAGAAAAAATAATCGTCGTTTGAACAATACAGTTTGATCATATCTATGCACATTTGATTGAGCCGTAAAATCTCATCGTCGGTGTATATTTTTTCACCCTCGTCATCACAAGTAGTAATTAGATCCATAATTAGTATCAATACATTGGCAAATTGGCGGGCAGCCTCATCGCGAACAGCTTCAAACTGATTCTTTCCCGTATATATTTTACCGAGTAATTCACCGCATGTATAATTCATACCTGCCAATGTCTTCGCAAGCTTTTCTGCATCTGCTGTTCTGCCAATATTTGGATACCACAAACACGCCATTGAAAGACAGTTGTTCCTTATTTCCGAATCGGTACACTCGTTTAATATCTTTTCGATATAAAAAACTGCTTTGTTCTTGCAGTTTTCTTGAATCTCCGCAGGAAAAGTACTATTATATAAAAATACTTCATTGGCATAAAAATCCATTAGTTTGTAAGAAGACGGATAAAGCATCAACGCTTTTTCCGCAAGCTCAACTGCACATATCTGATTCCCGTTTGCGGCAACTTTATACATTTCGTTATAGAGTTCATCAATTCGTTGGTTTTTATTTGACAAGTCTATGCCTAAGAGAATATCAGCCGACACCTCGAATATATTGCAAAGCGTTGGTATTTGCGAAATATCGGGCGAGGTCCTGTCGCATTCCCATTGTGAAATCGCACGCGAAGTTATACCAAGATATTCAGCAAGTTGTTCCTGCGTTATATCTTTTTCGCGACGAAGTTTTTTTATCGTTGTTCCTGTAGACATATTTTCCTCCAAAAGAGTATTCAAAAGCGCTTTTGTGATTATA
>JAZUAR010000002.1:0-8683 GCA_045638055.1 Candidatus Avispirillum sp. | reverse complement strand
TCTTGCGAAGCAAGAAAAAGATCAAGCTGCTACGCAGCATAACGGCAACTTACGTTGCCTACACCTCATCCGTCACCTTTCAGGTGCCACCTTCCCCTCGAGGGGAAGGCAACTCACCGATAAACCCGAATTTGCACACATGAATATAAAAAAAGAAATCTCGCCCGAGGGCGAGATTTCAACATCATTTTTTCATTTTTCACTTCTCTACCGTTCTGTCGTAGACGATAAAGCTGTATGTGAAGGGGCGGCTTACGGATGCGCAGGTCACTGCCGCATATCCGCATCCTACAAAGGAAAGCTCGGGGGCATTTGTTACGTCAACCACGCTTTCGTTTGAGGAGGAATATTCAACCTCGCCCACAGGGGCAGAATGGATATATGTCTTTCCAAGCTCAACAAGCTCCGCGCTTCCGCCGCTTGAGCGGTCGGGCTTTTCGCCCTCACCTAACACGCAAACCGCAACAGCATAAGCCTTACCCTCCTCTGCATATGCAACAAGTGTAACGCCCTTTGATGCGGGAACGATGCTGCCGTCTTTCGCTACTGTTGCAACGGAGGGCTTTGAGCTTTCCAGCGCTTTCGCACCGCTGACAATTGACACCGCTTCGCCGTTTTCGTAAGCATAAATATAATCCACAACTCTGATAGTTGCAAAATCGATATCTACCTTCTGCGCCGCTGTTGTTTCATCCTTTTTATCCTGCGCCTCTTCATTCTTTTCTGTATTCTTGCCGCAGGAGGAGAAAAGCATAAGTCCTGCAAGGATCAATGCGATTATTGAAATTTTCTTCATTTTTCTATCCTTCACTTTTCAAGTATTTCTTTGAGCTGCTCTTCTGTCAGCACGGGAATACCAAGCTCGTTTGCCTTTACAAGCTTTGAGCCTGCCTCCTCGCCTGCAACAACGTAGGACGTCTTTTTAGATACGCTACCGGAAACCTTCGCGCCCTTTGCCTTAAGCTTTTCAGTTGCTTCGGAGCGGGTCATTGTTGAGAGTGTTCCCGTCAGAACAAAGGTCTGACCCTCAAGGGTCGTTTCGATTTCAACCTTTTCCGCATCAAGTGCTACTCCGCTGTCGCCAAGGCGCTCAATAAGGGCCCTCGTTTCGGGAATCGCGAAAAATTCGCAAAGGGTCTTTGCCATGATCTCGCCTACGTCCTCTACCTTGAGGAAATCCTCCTCCGTAGCATCAAACATGGGAAGGATGCCGCCGAATCTTCTTGCAATGGATTCACTTGCAGCCTCGCCTATATGACGGATACCAAGGGCAAAGAGAAGCTTTGCCGCGCCCCTCTGCTTTGAGCGCTCGATTGCCGCGAGAAGATTGTCCGCAGAAAGGTCGCCCATTCCGGGAAGAGCCGCTATATCTTCCTTTTTGATATTATATATGTCCGCAACATCGGAAATCAGGTTTGCCTCAAGAAGAAGCTTTACAGTTCTGGGACCCATTCCGTCAATCGCCATTGCAGGCTTTGATGCAAAATGAGTGATCCTTCTCTCAAGCTGTGCGGGGCACGCCGCATTGATACAGCGGATTGCGCCCTCCTCGCGAATATCGCCGTCCTCTCCCTGAGAATCGTAAACAAGCTTGCCACCGCAGGAGGGGCAGCTTTCGGGGAAGCTGAAGGGAACCTCGCTTCCGTCACGCTTCTCGCTTACAGAGCGGACAACCTCGGGGATAATATCTCCCGCCTTGCGTACCACAACAGTATCACCGATACGGATATCGCGCTGTCTTATAATATCAATATTATGAAGGGTCGCACGTGCTACGCTTGTTCCCGCAAGACGAACGGGAGAAAGCTCCGCTGTGGGGGTAAGGACACCTGTTCGGCCCACCTGCACAGTTATATCGAGAAGCTTTGTTTCCTTTTCCTCGGGGGGATATTTATATGCTATCGCCCACTTGGGAGTGTTTGTTGTCTCTCCGAGAAGCTCGCGCTGACGAAGGGAGTTTACCTTGATTACCGCACCGTCAATATCATTGGGAAGGCTTTCTCTTGCCTCGCCGAGAGCCTTGACTGCTTCAAGTATCTTTTCCGTATCATCTGTAACTGCAAGAAGATCGATAACGGAGAATCCAAGCTCACCCATTCGTCTGATAGTTTCGGAATGAGTTTCGGGGGCTTTTCCGTCCGCCCAGAGGTCACCTATCTGATGATTGAAAACGAAAATATCAAGGCCGCGCTTTGCGGTTACCGTAGAATCAAGCTGACGAAGGGAGCCTGCCGCAGCATTACGGGGATTTGCCCAAAGCTTTTCTCCTGCCTCCTCCTTCTCTCGGTTGAGGCGCTCAAACTCAGCCTTCGGCATATAGACCTCGCCTCTGACAGTTATGGAAAGGTTATCGGGAACAGACTTTGGAATAGACTTTATTGTGAGAAGATTTGCCGTTACGTCCTCACCCTCATCGCCTCCGCCTCGGGTCGCACCCATAACAAAGGCTCCGTTTTCGTAGGTAAGGCCAACTGACAGGCCGTCAATCTTCGGTTCTACCGTAAATTCCACGTAATTCTCGCCAATTTCGGCAAGTGCCGATTTGGTTTTTTCAACGAACGCAGAAATCTCTTCAAATGAGAAAACGTCAGACAAGGATCCCATTTTCACAGGATGCCTAACTTTCTTGAACTTATCCTGCGCCGCTCCGCCCACTCTATGGGTAGGGGAAGCCTCTCGGTCAAGCTCAGGATATTGTGCCTCGAGCTCCTTAAGCTCCTTGTACATCATATCGTACTCGTAGTCGGAGATCTCAGGCTCGTCGTTATTATAATAAAGGTCCGAATGATAGGCAATTGCCTTTCTTAGCTCGGAAATTCTCTTTTCAGCTTCGGTTTTTTTCATTTTTTCCTCCGAACAAACTGTATATATAGAATTATACCATTTTTAAACGGCTTTTACAAGAAAAAAACCGCATTTCTATCTTGACAAATAGCGCTTTCGGGCATAAAATAAACATATGAACAGTTATTCATATGTTGGAGGTAACTATGTCAGAGCATCACTGCGATGATTTTGAGTACGTTCGGGCTGCTCTTCCCGATGATGAAATGCTATACGACCTTGCAGAGCTATATAAAATATTCGGCGACACCACCCGAATCAAGCTTCTCTATATTCTCTTTGAGGGCGAGATGTGCGTTCAGCACATGGCAGAGCTTCTGGGTGTTTCCCAGTCTGCCGTATCCCATCAGCTTCGCATTCTCAAGGGCGCACGCCTTGTGCGATACCGCCGCGAGGGCAAAACAGTTTATTACTGCCTCGCCGACGACCACGTCCGCAAGATTATCGAATGCGGCACAGAGCATATAAATGAATGAGGGCGATTTTGCAAAAACTTTTTTGAAAAAAAGTTTCTGCACTTCAAAAAACTTTGAAAAAGGATTTATATAAATTCGGGTTTATCGGTGAGACGAACCTGACCATTCGTAGGGGTCGATGCTGGTAGGAATGTTCCATTCCTACGATCGACCCGTTACAGACGCAACGATCCGCTGCGAATATCGTTTCGTTCTTGTGCAGATGGGCGGGCTGATGTGGGCATCAGCCCCTACGAAACACCAATTATGTCTGCCCTATAAACCCAAATTTACAATTACATCAATAACAATTATACAAGGAGAAAAATTATGATTAAAACATTCAGACTTTCAGAAGTAGACTGCCCCGTATGTGCGGGCAAGATGCAGGACCTTATCGCAGCTATCGACGGCGTTAAGATGGCAAGAATCGATTTTCTTGTTCTCAAGCTCACCATCGAGGCTGAGGAGGGAGATTTCAAAAAGATCATGAAGCAGGCACAGAAGGCTGTTCGCAAGATCGAGCCCGACTGCGAGATCGAAGAGATCTGACATGAAAAAAAAGAAAAAGCTGAACAAGGGCCAGCGAAAGCGACTGACCTCAATTATCGTCGGCTCATCCTTTGCTGTCCTTGCTATTATTTTCGCGCTGCTGGGATTTGAGATGCTCTCATCCCTTGCCTTTATTGCCGCAGGCGTTGCGGCGGGAATTATGTGCGTCACAAGAGCCTTCCGTGGCATATGGAGCGGTAATTTCTTTGATGAAAACACTCTTATGACCATTGCCGCCGTTGGTGCCATATGTCTTGGAGAATACGCGGAATGCGCCGCCGTTATGATCCTTTATCAGGTTGGCGAGCTTTTCCAGTCTATTGCCGTGGGCCGCTCAAGACAGGCTATCAGCGCCCTCGGCGCACTCTGCCCCGATTATGCAAACCTTGTATCGGGGGGCGAGGAAAAGACAGTTCATCCTACAGAGCTTAAGATCGGTGATATTATCCGCATCAAGGCAGGCGAGCGCATCCCCGTTGACTGCGTTATTCTCACAGGTTCAACGAGCATTGACACATCCCCCGTTACGGGCGAGAGTGTTCCCCGCGACAGCGCTGTTGGTGACACACTTTACTCCGGCTGCATCAATCAAAGCGGTCTTATTGAGGCATCGGTAATTGCCACAACTGCGGACAGCGCCGCAGGCAGAATCCTTGCTTTAACTGAAACTGCAAGCGAGCGAAAGACCCGCTCCGAGGCCTTTATCACCCGATTTGCAAAGGTATACACCCCTCTCGTTTCCCTTCTTGCGGCACTTCTTGCCTTTGCGGTGCCCCTCATTATTCATCTTTTCGGTGATACTTCATTTATTGAAGCCTTCCCCGAATGGAGCCGCAGAGCACTCACCATGCTCGTTATCTCCTGCCCCTGCGCTCTCGTTATTTCCGTGCCTCTCGGATATTTCTGCGGTCTCGGAAATGCATCAAAGAACGCAGTTCTTATCAAGGGCTCAAGCTTTATCGACACCCTTGCCGCAGTTGAAGTGGCAGTTTTTGACAAGACAGGCACTCTCACCCTCGGTGAGCTTTCCGTTACGTCTGTTGAAAGTGAGACCGACGAGGGCGAGCTTCTCTCCCTTGCAGCGGCTGCTGAGGAAAACTCAACTCACCCCATCGCCCGCGCAATCGTTGCTTCTGCCGAGAAGAAATACTGTGCCGAAAGCGTTACGGAGCTTTCGGGAGTTGGCGTTGTTGCAACCCTTAAGGACGGCCGCGAGGTCCGTGTAGTGCGCCCCGAAAAGGATGCGGGAGCTACTGCTGTTGATGTATTTGTTGATTCTGCAAAGCTCGGCACCGTATATTTTGAGGATAAGCTGAAAAGCGGCGCCCGCTCCTCTCTTGCCGCTCTCAAAAAGCTTGGCATTAAAAAGACAGTTATGCTGACAGGCGACAACAAAGAAACTGCAAAAAAGGTCGGCCACTCAGTTGGCATCGATCAGATCGAAGCCGATCTTATGCCCGAGGATAAGTTTGCAAGGATAGAGGAGCTTTCAAAGGACGGAAGGCTTATGTACGTTGGCGACGGAATCAACGATTCCCCCTCCCTTGCCCGTGCTGACGTGGGAGTTGCCATGGGCGCTCTCGGCAGCTCTGCGGCAATCGAAGCGGCAGACGTTGTTCTCATGAGCACCGATCTTTCCCGCCTCCCCTACGCTGTTCGCCTTGCGAAGCGTACAGTCCGCACAGTTAAGGCAAACATCGTTCTTTCTCTCGGAATAAAGATCCTCGTTCTCGCTCTTGCAGCATTCAATATTGTTGGAATGTGGGCGGCTATCGTTGCAGACGTTGGCGTTTGCATCGTTGCTGTCAGCAATTCCATGCGGCTGCTGAAGTAATAAACAAAACAAAAATGGCTACAGAATACTTCTGTAGCCATTTTCTTTATTTGGTAAGATGTCTGAACTGCTGGGAATAGAGCTTTTCGTAAGCGCCGCCGAGGGCAATCAGCTCATCGTGGCTTCCTCTTTCCGTGATCATTCCGTCGGAGATAACGGCGATCTCATCAGCATTTTTGATGGTGGACAGACGGTGGGCAACGACGATAGTCGTTCTGCCGCGACAAAGCTCGTCCAGCGCTTCCTGAATGAGGATCTCCGTTGTATTATCAAGGGCGCTCGTTGCTTCATCGAGAATAAGGATAGGAGGATTCTTTAAGAAAACTCTTGCGATGCTGAGGCGCTGCTTCTGTCCGCCGGAAAGGCGCACACCGCGCTCACCGATCTCGGTGTCGTAGCCATCGGGCATATTCATAATATAGTCGTGAATATTCGCTCTCTTCGCCGCCTCTATCATTTCCTCCTCTGTGGCATCGGGGCGGCCGTAGAGGATGTTTTCACGAACACTTGCATTGAAAAGATAAACGTCCTGCTGAACGATACCGATGCTCTTTCTCAGAGAATCGAGGGTTATATCATTTATATCAACGCCGTCGATATAGATTTTTCCGCCTGATATATCATAAAAATGAGGGATCAAATGACAGATAGTGGTCTTTCCGCCGCCGGAGGGTCCAACGAGAGCAAAGGTCTTTCCCTTTTCAATATCAAGATCGATTCCGCAAAGTACTTCTCTTCCTGTGCCGTAATCGCAAAAAACGTTCTCGAATCGAATTGTGCCCTCAACCTTATCGAGAGGACGGGCATTCTCATTATCTCGCTCAGGCTCCTCTGCCATGATCTCAAGAAATCTTGAAAAGCCTGTAACACCGTTCTGATACTGCTCCATGAATCCGATGAGGGTCGTCATGGGAGTGAGAAAAAGGTTTACGGAAACGATGAATGCAGAATAGTCTGCAAGCTCGATGGCTCCTGTGAAGAGGAAGATTCCGCCTGCGATAAGTACTACAACGTTGAAAACGTTTGTTATAAAGGACGTGGAGGAATGGAACTGACCCATAGAGCGGTATGCATCCCTGCGGGATTCAACAAACTCCACGTTGCCAACCTCGAACTTCTCGCGCTCGGTTTTTGAATTGGTAAATGCCTTTGTTACGCGGATACCGGAAATGCTTCCCTCAAGGGCCGCGTTGATATCTGCCGCCGCCTCTCGGCTTCTCTTGAATGCATCTCTCATTTTCTTTCGGAGCGTAAGCGCAACCACAAAGAGAAAAGGCACGCAAAGGAAGATTATCAGAGTGAGGAGCCAGTTAATTGTTGCAAGATAGATAAATGATGCAATAACTGTAATGCTTGTGATGATAACGTTCTCGGGGCCGTGGTGAGCAAGCTCGCTGACCTCGAAAAGGTCGTTCGTCATGCGGGACATGATCTTTCCCGTTTCATTATCATCGTAATACTTATAGGGGAGCTTCTGCAGATGATCAAACATCTCACGTCTCATCTGCGCCTGCATTTTAACACCCATAACGTGTCCCTGATACTGGATAAAATAGTTGAGCAGCAGGCGGATAACGTACAATATCAAAAGCAAAATACCGCCACCGACGATTATCTTCGTGCTTCTGCCGCCGGAGGTAAATTCATTTACCATGCTGCGGGTGACGATGGGATAGAAGATTCCAACCATTGATACGGTGAATGATGCTATCATATCAAGGGTGAAAATAAGTCTGTGGGGCTTATAATAACTCAGAAATTTTTTCAGCATAATTTCAATCTCCTTAATTTACATTCACATTATATACTTCTCTTTTCAAAATCGCAAGAAAATTTCCTTTTCTTTGCAATTTATTGACAAATTAATTTTTGTGTTATATAATATCCCGAAGTTTAGTAAAGGAACTGTACAAAATGAAATCATTTGTTAAAACACTTCCGGGAATCGGTCTTTCCGTTGCCGTTGCTCTCGTTGCAGCTCTTCTGGAAAAGCTTTTGGAAAGCCTGCTTCATACACATATAATCGGCGGCGCCGTTATCGCAATGTTCATCGGTATGCTTTTCAATCATCTTCTGAGAAAGACAAAGGCATTTGCCCCCGGTGCAAAATTCATGTCAAAGAAGGTGCTTAAATTCGCCATCATCCTTCTCGGACTTTCTCTCAACATAAAGACTATCCTCGACGTGGGACAGAAATCCCTCGTTGTTATGGTATTCACCCTCCTTACCTGTTTTGGCGGCGGATATTTTATAGGAAAGGCGCTCGGACTTAACTGGAAGCTTTCAAACCTTATCTCTGCGGGCACAGGCATCTGCGGAGGCAGTGCGATTGCTGCGATAGCCCCCACCATTGAGGCCGAGGACAACGACGTTGCCTACGCCATGTCTGCAACATTTCTTTTTGATATGGCAATGATAATCCTCTTCCCCATCATGGGACGCGCCATCGGCATGGGCGACGAAGCATTCGGCATCTGGGCAGGCACTGCAGTCAACGATACCTCCTCCGTTGTTGCAACGGGATACGCATTCTCCGAAAAAGCCGGCGATTTTGCCACAATGGTAAAGCTGACAAGAACCCTTTCCATTATCCCCACGGTCATCACATTTGCTCTTATTCACCTGAATCTTAAGAGAAAAGAAGCAAAGAAGGCGGCAAAGGAAAGCGGTGAAAACATAAAGGCAAAGGTTAATATTCTGAAGATATTCCCTTGGTTTATCCTCGGATTTGTTGCAATGTCATGTGTTGCAAGTATCTTCACTGTACCCGAGGCGATCGTTGCAGAAACGAAGTCTATCAGCAAATTCCTCATGGTCTGCGCCCTCGCGGCAATCGGAATCAATACCTCCTTCTCCTCCCTGAAGAAGTCGGGAATCCGCCCCATGATACACGGATTTGTCATTTCCGCCCTCGTTGTTATCGTTGCTCTCCTCGTTGAGATCTGTATGGGAATAGTATAAATAAAAACCAGCTGCTAAATCTTTGATTTTGGAGGTG
>JAZUAR010000001.1:0-12602 GCA_045638055.1 Candidatus Avispirillum sp. | reverse complement strand
CCCTCTAAGGCAGTTAACGCAGGCGGCGTTGCAGTATCCGGTCTCGAGATGAGCCAGAACTCCATGAGATACTCCTGGACATCCGAAGAGGTTGATGCAAAGCTTCACCAGATCATGCAGAACATCTACAAGAACTCCTATGAGGCTGCTAAGAAGTACGGCATGGAGGGCGACCTCATCGCAGGCGCTAACATCGCAGGCTTCGAAAAGGTAGCTGAGGCTATGATGGCTCAGGGTGTTGTTTAATTAAGTTAAACTTAAAAATGCTTACGGATCTTCCGTAACCATTTTGTTTTTTCGTAAATTCATATTCCCCGAAGGGGAATACTTCATATCCCGAAGGGATACTTCATATTTGCTAAAGGCAAATACTTCATACGCGAAGCGTACTTCATTAAAAAAGCACCCCTCGGGGTGCGTTTTCTTATTTATCAAGGCAGAAAAGTGCGTTCCAGGTAGCTTTGTAAACTGTCTCGCGGTCGATAGACTTGAGATAAAGCATTTCGTGACGTGTGGAGTCGAATGCGTAGATTCTCTGGTCTGTGAATACAGGTGTGGGAACGACCTCGATCTCAGCGCACTCGGGGCAATCGAGGATCGCGGGAGCGCCGATATCCCAGATGGTACGGATCCAGTCGGGACGGCTTCCTGCCTGCTGATATACCTCGTCTGTGATCTCGAAGAGGTAGTCGCAAAGCTTGTTGTGGCCCTTGAGAGCGCAAACGTTCTCATAGTTTGTTGTGAGAACGCAGGTTACAAACCATGCAGGGCAGAGAAGGAGGGGAACACCTGAGTTGAGAAGGAGCTGACCGCCTGTGAAGTCCTGAACGAGGTTGAATTCGCCAAGGTTGTTGGAGTCAAGCTGGTTTCCGCCAAGCCAGATAACGCACATATTGTCCTTGATGGAGGGGTCCATCATAAGGGCGCTTGTTACGTTTGTAATAGCACCGATTGCAAGAACGTATACTATCTCATCGGAGTTCTTAACAATCTCGATAAGGTTACGTGCCGCAGGGGAATCAACTACTCCGCCTGAAACCTCGATGGTTGTACGGCTACCCTCAAAAACAGGGGTCTCGTAGTCGGGATTGATAAGGCTGAGAACCTTCTTGATCTCGTTGTAGCTCTTGATCATTCCGTCCTCAAAGCTTGTGCTCCTGTCGTTGAAATAAGGAGCTGCATGAACTGCAACAAGGTCGATCTTGTCGCAAACGTAGCAGTATGCAAGGGCATACTGGTCGTCGATTTCGTTAAAGGTATCTGTGTCGAGAACTACCTTCTTTTTTCTGTCGCTTTTAATATCCGCAAGGATTTCACGAATTGTCATAATAATACCGTGCCTTTCTAACAGCTTCGTTGCTGTCATTATACTAAAAGAAACATTTAATGTCAATGTTTGGGAGCACATTTGCTTGTTATAATTCATAAAATTTGTTGACAAAGGCAGTAGTGTGTTGTAGAATATTTTCATATAACTGTATTATAAGGTGAAAAATGAAAAAAATCATATCAATAATGGTCGTTCTCCTGACCGTTTTTCTGTTAGCGTTTTATCCTTCCTTTACTCCCGATGATAAGGAAGAGGATATACTGCTTGCCGAGGATGACGGGTCTTTGGAGAACATTTCACTTGCAAGAAGCGTTGATACCGTTGAGGATGAAGCGGAAACCACGGAATACGTAAGCCCCTTCGGCTCCTATCCCGACCCTGCCACCTTCAACGATCAGCTCGTAAGAGTAAAAAAGAAGGATGCGGACATCCCCTACGTGGAGGACGCGTATTATCCCACGGTGCTTATGTACCATTGTGTCAACGATGAGCCCTATACCGTAAACACAGGACTTTTCGTCCGCCCCGCCGATCTTGAAGCGCAGTTCAAGGCTCTGTGCGAGAAGAATATAGAAACTCTCTTTGCCGACGAGTTTGGCCCCAAAACAAAGAAAAGCGTTATTCTCACCTTTGATGACGGCTATGAGGATAACTACATAAATATGTTCCCTCTTGCAAAGAAATATAACGTTAAGGTAACGATCTATATGATCGGTTATAAGATCGATAAGCCCGGTTATCTTTCAAGGGAGCAGATAAAGGAAATGTCCGACAGCGGACTTGTTCAGTTCGGCTCTCATACTCTCGATCATCCCTCCCTCACAGGTCTTTCCGAGCAGAGTGTGCGTGAGCAGTTCGGGGGAACTTCATGGCTTATCTCCGAGATAACGGGAAAGCCTGTCACCACCGTGGCATACCCCTCAGGCGACTATAACGAAATGGTTATGGACGTTGCCCGCGAGTTTTATTCCTATGCATATACCACCGACGATGATTGGTACTGGGGACAGGATGCAATGATGCTCCCCCGCTACGCCATCCTTCGTGATACGTCAGTAGCAACGTTTCTGTATTTTATCGGTGAATAATAAAGAACGAAAAACGGCTATGGAACCCATAGCCGTTTTTCATTGTCATCAAATTCGGGTTTATGGGGGAGATATGATTGGTATCTCGTAGGGGCCGATGCTGGTAGGAATGTTCCATTCCTACGATCGGCCCGTTACAGACGCAACGACCCGCTGGAAATATCGTTTCGATCTCGTGCAGATGGGCGGGCCGATGTGGGCATCGGCCCCTACGAAACCCAATATCGTTTTGTCTTCATCTATAGATCTCGGGCGGATAATATCCGCCCCTACAATATTACATTCAAACAAACCGATAAACCCGAATTTGAAGTTAATATAAACTAAAATTGTAAACATTGAATATCGATGTTGAAAATCATTTTAATTTGTGTTATTATATTTGTAACTTTATCCGAAAGGTAATTTCCGTATGAAAAGAATAATTGCAATGCTCCTTGTCCTTGTTATGGCAATGTCCGCTATGGTTGCCTGTGCAAAGGAAGAGGGAGAGATCATGGGTGCTGACGATCCTTACAGCGCCGACGATATCGTTATGAAAAGTGAAAACTTCAGCTACACAAGAGGCGAGTTTTCCGTAATCTTCTATCTTTACGTAAACGAGTTTTTCTCAAGTCAGGAAGCCGTTGATTTCTACAATATCGACGTTAACACCTCCTTCAAGGATCAGATCTACTACAATGATATGACCTGGTTTGATTATTTCAAGGATATTTCCGTAAGCTATATGGAAACGGTTCTTGTTCGTTGCGAGGGTGCAAAGGCGGCAGGAATCGAACTTTCCGAGGAGGACAACGAGGCTATCAAGGCTGAGGTTGACCGCTGCGTGAGAGTTGCAAACGACCTTGACTATACTGTTGATGAGTATTTTGATTACCGCTTCGGTCCCGACGGAAGCAAGGAAGCTCTCCGCGCATACCTTGAAAAGGATGCTCTTGCGGCAAGATTTGATTACAACGAGACAAAGGACTACACCTTTACAGACGAGGACCGCCAGAAGTATATCGAGAAGAACAAGAATACACTCTACGCTATCGATTATATTACATACACCTTTGACGAGGACAATGATGCAAATGCAAAGGCGGCAGCTGATGCTCTTGCAAAGATCACCGATGCCGAGGCATTTGATAAGCACGTTATCGATTATATGACAAACACTCTCCAGCTTAAGTCAGAGGAGATCAAGACCGATAATTGCTATAAATATGCAAAGGCTTATGATGAGACAAGCGCGTTCTCCGTATGGGCATTTGACGGTGCCAAGGCAGGCGAAACCTACGTTAAGACAAACGAGGTGGACGGCCAGTATACAGTATACCTTCTCACAAAGGCAGCAGGCCTTCGCGATGAGGTAACAAAGAACGTTCGTGTTCTTATGGTAGACGTAAACAACCACGAAACAAGCTCAAGGGCAAAGATATATGCTGAGGAGCTTCTTGATGAATGGAAGAAGGGCGAGGCAACTCTTGAAACCTTCGAGGCGCTGGTAAAGGAAGAGAGCGATGACGAGGAAGGCAAGAAGGTCGGCGGCGTTATCGAGGGCCTTTCCGTAAGCGATGGTCTTCCTGACGGAATGTACGAGTGGCTTTGCGACAGCGAAACAGTTGTAGGAAGCACAGGCATTTATGAGGGTACAGAGTGCTACTATATCGTTTATTTCGCAGGCGACGGCGAGATCAAATGGGAGATGGACGTTGAAAACGGACTCATGCAGGAAACTTATACTGCAACCCTTGAGAAACTTGAAAAGGCAAACCCCATAGAAAAGTTTGAAAAGATTATAGATTCTCTTGATGCATAAAAAACAAAAACCGACATCGTTTTGATGTCGGTTTTTTTATTATATTGTGTTTTCAAGAATACGCTTGAATTCTGCCAGGGAGGTGGATGAATTGAGGGCGGCGCGGGTCTCTGCGCTTCCTCTCATTCCGCGGATGAAGTGGGCGGCACGCCCTCTTGCTTCGCGGATACCGCGGTCCTCGCCCTTGAGGTCAACAACGGCAGAAACAAGATCGATTGCCGCTGCAATACGCTCCTCGGTGGTAGGGGGGATAAATTCGCGTCCCTCGAAGTATGCCTTTATCTCGTTGAATACCCAGGGGTTTCCGAGAGTTTCACGGCCTATCATAATGCCGTCGCAGGCGGTTTCCTTATACATTTTATAAGCGCTTTCGCCGTCGGTAACGTCGCCGTTTCCGATAACCTTAACCTCGGGGGGAAGGGCATCTCGCACACGGGCGATAATATCCATATCGATCCCGGGATAGTAGAGGCGCTCGCGGGTCCTTGCGTGAACTCCCACAACGGAGGCTCCCGCATCGGCGCACGCCTTTGCGACCTCAACGGCATTTTTTGATTTCTCGTCCCATCCTGCGCGGATCTTTACGGTTACGGGGATGCTTATCTTTTCTTTAACTGCCGATACGATCCTTCCTGCCAGCAGGGGATCCTTCATAAGAGCGCTTCCGTCACCGGAGAGAGCGATCTTTTTAACGGGGCAGCCCATGTTGATATCGATGGCAACAGGCATTTCCTCGTATCTGCAGCCCTCAAAGAAGCCTTGTGCGAGCATGCTTGCCGCCTCTGCCATAACGTCGGGCTCGTGGCCGAAGATCTGAATGGCAGTTTTGCTGTCACCCTTCGGGAGATAAGAAAGCTCTGCGGTTTTCTTATCCTTGAATGTCATGGCCTTGGCGGAGATCATTTCGCTGATGCAAAAGTCAGCGCCGCGGTCATAGCACATAAGGCGGAAGGGCGCATCGGTAAATCCCGCCATTGGAGCGAGGATCAGAATAGGAGTTTTCATAAAGTAACTTTGGCTTTGCCTGTGGCAAAGCGGCGTGAAAAAGTAAATTTACGCTCAAGACTGAACGCAGTTTCACGCTTTATTCATCATCAAGCTTGAGAACTGCCATGAAGGCCTCGGGAGATACCTGAACGCTACCAAGCTGGCGCATCTTCTTCTTACCTTCCTTCTGCTTTTCAAGGAGCTTCTTCTTACGGGTGATGTCACCGCCGTAGCACTTTGCAAGAACGTCTTTTCTCATAGCCTTAACAGTCTCGCGGGCGATGATCTTAGAGCCGATAGCTGCCTGAATGGGTACCTCGAAGAGCTGACGGGGAATGTTGTCCTTAAGCTTTGCGGCAATCTTTCTTGCTCTTGTGTATGCCTTTTCGCGGTGAACGATAAAGGTAAGAGCGTCAACGATATCGCCGTTGAGCATAAAGTCAAGCTTAACGAGGTCGCTTTCAACGTAGCCCTTCATCTCGTAGTCGAGAGATGCATAACCGCGGCTGCGGCTCTTGAGGGCATCGAAGAAGTCGTAGATGATCTCGTTGAGGGGGAGGTTGTAGTGAAGCTCAACACGGTCTGTGTCGAGATACTTCATATCAATATACTCGCCTCGTCTGTCCTGGCAAAGGTCCATGATTCCGCCCACGTACTCTGCGGGGGTGATGATGGAAGCCGCAACGATAGGCTCGTATGATGTTTCAATAGCATCGGGAGCAGGGTAGTTTGTAGGGTTGTCTACCTTGATGATCTCGCCGCCGTGAACCTTGACCTCGTAAATAACGGAGGGCGCGGTTGTGATGATATCAAGATTAAATTCGCGCTCAAGACGCTCCTCAATGATCTCCATGTGGAGAAGGCCGAGGAATCCGCAACGGAAGCCAAATCCGAGAGCAGCAGATGTCTCAGGCTCGAAAACGAGAGCCGCGTCGTTAAGACGGAGCTTTTCGAGAGCTTCCTTTGTTTCGTTGTACTTTGCGCCGTCTGCGGGATAGATACCTGCGTAAACCATGGGCTGAACGCTCTGGAATCCGGGGAGAGCCTCCTCGCAGGGATTGGTTGCAAGAGTAACGGTATCGCCGACTCGGGTTTCGGAAACAGTCTTGATGGAGGCTGTGATATATCCAACCTCACCTGCCTTGAGGCAGTCCTGCTTTGTCAGTCCGAAGGGAGACATAGCGCCAACCTCAACAACGTCGAATTCTGCGCCTGTGCTCATAAGACGGATCTTGTCGCCGGGCTTTACGGTACCGTCCATAATACGGAGATAAACTACAACGCCGAGATAGGAGTTGTAAACGGAGTCGAAAATAAGCGCTCTGAGGGGAGCCTCTTCGTCACCCTTGGGGGCGGGCATATTCTCGATAATAGCATCAAGCACGTCGCCGATGTTGAGACCGGTCTTTGCAGATACTGCGGGACAGCCCTCAGCGGGGATACCGATAACGTCCTCGATCTCCTCGCGGCACTTGTCTACCATAGCAGAGGGGAGGTCGATCTTATTGATAACGGGAACGATCTCAAGGTCTGCGTCAACTGCAAGATATGCGTTAGCGAGAGTCTGCGCCTCGATTCCCTGTGTTGCGTCAACAACGAGAAGTGCGCCCTCGCAAGCGTTGAGAGAACGGGAAACCTCGTAGTTAAAGTCAACGTGTCCGGGGGTGTCGATAAGGTTGAGCTGATACTGCTCACCGTTCTTTGCCTTATAGTCGATACGAACGGCTCTTGCCTTGATAGTAATACCGCGCTCGCGCTCGAGGTCCATATCGTCGAGGAGCTGCTCCTCCATATCACGCTTTTCCACAGTTTCGGAGAACTCAAGGATTCTGTCCGCCAGAGTGGACTTACCGTGGTCGATATGGGCAATTATTGAAAAGTTTCTTATATGTTCAAGTCTTTCGGAAGATGCTGCCATTTTTTCTTTCCTTCCTTTTTTATTCCTAATAATTAATTATATCAAAATGCAAAGCTTAAATCAAGAGTAAAACTCTATGTATTTATGAGCGAAGGCTATATTCTTATTTGCCGATAGTGATTTGCAGTTGAAAAAAAACGGGCTTTGTGTTATACTCACAGTATAACAGAGAGAAAGGGGAGATATTATGGGCTCTGCAGGAAGAATAAAATGGCTTGACAGCTGTAAAGGCTTTGCCATCATTCTTGTTGTTCTCGGACATATGAACAGGGGAATAATGTCAGCAAATATGTTTTTGCAGGACACAAATGCACTGAAGACTCTGGACAGAGCGGTATACTCATTTCATATGCCTCTTTTCTGGATGCTGGCGGGATACACCTTTTATCTTGCATATTGCAAAAAAAGAGAACAGAGTGTGCATAAATTCAAAAAGCAGCTTATCAATACGGCCTACGTTTATTTTTTGTTCAGCACTGTTCAATGGGTGATTCAGTTTATAGCCTCTGACTATACAAACACAAAGGTCACAGTCAGCGATCTTCTTTTAATGCCTGTCCGACCCATGTCACCCTTCTGGTTCACGTTCGTTCTGTTTTTCTATTATATTTTCTTTTATTTTTTCATAAAGCTTTCGATTCCCGAATACGTAAAGATCGGCATAGTGGCAATTGTGAGCGCCCTTGGAAATCCGCTGGATTTTGATATCGTTATCCCCGTGCGAATCCTTCTTTTGCATATGCTTTTCTTCTATCTTGGAATTGTCTTTGCAAGATACGGTCGGATGATTGCAGATTCAAAGATAGCCTTTGCTTTGCTGACGGTGGTCGGCGCGGCTCTTTTGGCGGCATACGTATTTTTCAGCATTCCCTATATTCCGCTCTTGACAGACGTGCTTTTGCCTTCCGTATTGGGTCTTGCGTTCTTTAATCTGTTTTATAAGGTGTCAGCTCTCGGAAGCTCGCGGTTTTTCTGTTTTATCGGCTCCTATTCTCTGGAGATATACGTAACGCACTGCATACTCACATCGGCGATGCGAAGCGCCCTTAAAATGATCGGGATCAACAGCAGCATTGCTATGCTTGTTATTGGTACCGTTGTAGGAACGGCTTTGCCCATCATTTGGGCGATGGTTATAAAAAAGGTGAGGATCTACGATCTCTTTTTCCGCCCTGCCGAGCTTTTTTCAAAGAAAGCAAAATAATAAAAATCCGTCTCTGACAAGGAGACGGATTTTTTAGTGTGCTTTGAGCTTTATCGGATCGTTCTTATCCTCGCCCTTGAACAGCAGGGCGCACAGACAAGGGATAACGAAGAATCTTGCGGTAAGAATATCGGGGATGAAGTTTGATGCAAAAAGAGAATAAAGAATGATCCAGAAAATAACGGTCAGCTTTTTCCTGTATGCAACAAACAAGGTGTAGATGGGAATTGCCATAAGAGATACGGAAAACAGCGGTCCTCCCATCAGAGTCCAACGGAGGAATGTGTTGTGAGGGGCGATGCCGTCTGTCATAAAGGTGTTTGCGTAGCTGGCATCATAGCCAACACCGAAGGGATGGCTTGCAACGACCTCAAAAACTCTCAGATAGTTTGCAAATCGGGCGTTGTCGTAAAAGAGCACGGAGAGGTCCTCCATGGGGCGGGAGTACTGGAAATAGTACAGCATAATGCCCGCAACGACAGCAAAGAAGAATATTGCAACGATTTTTTTGACAGTGCTTTTGTAGTGAGTGAGGGCATAAAGCGCAAGAACTATAATAAGGGATACAGTACTTGTTCTTCGGGTCGTAAAGGTCATTCCTATTATCATTACGAGGATAATGGCGGAGTTGAGAATAATGTTTTTCTTTTTTTCGATTTTGCTGATACAGATAAAGGCCGCGCTGCCCAGCATGATGGTGGCACTGCTGAGGTCTCCCATAAGAAGTCCGAAGGTCTGTGTCGTGTTGCCGAAGAATATTCCCTGAGAGTGGTAGAAGAAGTAAACTCCGAAAGCGAAGAACATAATGGCCTGGAAAACGATAAGGGCGCATGAAATGAAAACACACCAGAGGTATGAATTCAAAACGTACTCGAGGGCCTTGTTATCTGCTGTGCTTGAGCAAAAGAATGCAATAGCTACGATGGCAACAAAGAACATGATCATGATATATTCCTTGAGCGCATTCGAGACAGAGGGGGAGAGAACCAGAGGGATAAAGGCAAATACAACGACAAGCATGAGGTTTGAAATAAATGCCGTGCTGACGCTTGCCGTATACAATTTGCGGTAATTAAAGATCGCATATGCTATGATCAGTACTCCGACCACGTAGAACCAGGGAAGCTGCAGCGCATCAGTGGTCCTTCCGAAAATATTATACCAGGA
Organism: Candidatus Avispirillum sp.; assembly: GCA_045638055.1. Taxonomy (GTDB): domain Bacteria; phylum Bacillota; class Clostridia; order Oscillospirales; family CAG-272; genus Avispirillum. Next base: position 3,104 of record JAZUAR010000001.1, on the reverse strand, counting down.
TATCTGCCAGGTGTGGCAGAACATCATAGCGCAGGCAACGAGAAAGCTCTTTGATTTTGTTGCACAAACCCAGAAAAGTGAAACGAACAAAGCAGTTCCTGCGGCTAAAAAGACGAAGCTGTTAACAGGGTAGTGGTAGTTTATAAGATTGAGAAGCAAAAGGAGAAATGAAAGCATAAATTCCATAACTACGGCAAGTGATTTTTTCATAATTTATTCTCCTTTCTTTTCCTGAATTTATTCTCCTAATTATAACAAAAAAAGAGCTGCTTGTAAAGTGTAATTAAAAATAGTATGAATTCTATATAGATTTTTTGAGGCTGGTGTGATAAAATGAAAATAAAGAAATATAAGGAAAGGCAAGGTCTTATATATGAAAGGCTTATTAAAGGCAGTAGTGCTTGTTCTGACTGTTATGACGGTGGTGTGCACAGCATGGGCAACATCTCCCAAAGCAGCATCAGATGATCCTGCGGACAGCTACGTAAAGCAGACGGCTCCCGCCGAGGATAAAACTCTTTCTATGTGGTTTGAGCATTCCTCAAAAAAGGTGCTGACAAATGATAAAACTCCCTCGGGCATGGATACGTATTCTGCCTATATGGCAAAGAATGAGATCGAGAATATCCAGTTCGTGCTTTATTCCGACACAACGAAAGCGGGTATGAGCGCAACCGTATCGGAGTTTAAGGATAGCAACGGAAATACTATCCCCGCTGAGATATACTATCAGATGTATATCACAATCTCCGATATTTCCGATGAGTTTGTATATACAGCAAACAGCCAGACAACTCCCATCAGAGAGGGAGAGACCCCCGACCCCATTTATCCCTTGAAGAAGATCGGCGGAAAATTCCAGCTCAACGGTGGCAAGAGCCAGGCGTTTTATATCAGGATCAAAACGGATATGAACACCCCCGCAGGCTGGTATTCTGCGGCTCTTGATATTAAGAATTCCGCAGGCGAGACAGTCAAGACTGCAACCGTGTATTGCTACGTATGGGATTTTGAGCTTTCAGAGGAAACTGCATTTGAAACAGCTCTCTATCTCGGAAACGATACAACCTACGGCGGCTCATATCAGAAGTTCTACGATTATCTTCTTGAAAACCGACTTGTTGCAATGGACCTCCCCGGCGGACTTTCAAGCGATAACCCTTATCTCACAAATCCCCGAGTTAACGCGGTGCGCGTCACCTATGGCGGCGGCGGATATAATAAGAGCTACGGTGAGATCGGCACCGACGTTGAATATTATAGATATCTCGACGTTTATAACGAGCTTTCCACAAGCGACGTTTGGGACGAGGTGAAGGATAAGTTCTATTTCTACACTGCAGACGAGCCCGTTGGCGCGGTATGGAATAAGCTGACAGGCTCCAAAAACGCAACTGTTGATGACGTTAAGACCTTCTACGACCATCTTTCAGACTATTGGAAGGATCCTATGACCACCGTCCCCTATCACGAAAACCATCCCTATCCGTATTTCCACTATACAAATTCAATGTCTACCTATAAGGACTATCAGCTGAAGGACTCCACTCAGGCAATGCTTGAGCAGGGCGGCGTTTCCATCTGGTGTCCTCAGATATATGCATTCACACCTCAGTACGAGCTTACGGCGGCAGGATATAAGGGTATGAACGGCGAGCCCGTCCGCGAGCTCAGCGCCACTATTTCAAATCTTTATACCTACGGCGCAAACAATTCTGCCGGCGGCACCGCAGGCGTTGACCTTTTCTACGGTGTAGGCTACTATAACTGGAATAATCTCTTTGGCGAGTTTTCCGACAGAGTTTACTCCGCTATGGCAGTTGCAAAGGAAAAGGGCGAAACTGCAAACTCCCGCCTTTGGACCTACGGAGCAGGAGCAAATTATTGCTATACATATGCAAACCATCTTATTGAAAACACAGGTCTCCAGACAAAGATGATGTTCTGGCAGTGCTATCAGAACGATATCACAGGCTATCTCAATTATTCCGTTAACGGCTGGTCCGAGGTAGACGATCAGCTCGGCACAAACACCTTTGATAACACTACCACAGGCTCATTCACAATGTGCGAGTGGAGAACCAATAAGTACACCTACAACGGCTCAACCTTCTATGGAAACGGCGTGCTCTTCTACGGAGCATCTCAGGCAAAGATGAGGGGCGTTTCCGATTACGTAGGCACCCTGAGAATCGAGCTTATGCGCGACGGCATCGAGGAATATCAGATGCTCACAATGCTTGAGGACTATCTTGGCGAAAAGGCCGCAAAGGACATGGTAGCGAAGATATCCACAAATCTTGTGCGCTATCTCTCTCTTCCCGGCTTTGACCGCAGCGCATGGGATTCATCCATGGACGCGGACGATATTATGAGCGCTGTCAGAAAAGAGCTCGGTAATACTGTTGAGGCGGCAACACTTTCCGAAAAGTGCGACCATAAATGGGACGATGGCAGAATAACCGAGGACGCAGGCTGTCTCACAGTGGGCACTGTCGTATACAGCTGCAAGAGCTGCGATGCGGAATATGATGAATATATCCCCGCTCTTCATACACAGGGCGATTGCTTTAAGAAGGTTTCCGGAAATGCTCCCACCTGCACCACAGCAGGAGAGGAGATCTATTCCTGTACTGTCTGCGTATACAGAAAGACTGTCAACAGTGCAGCATTCCACGAGGACGAAAGCTATTACAGATACGATCAGTACAGTGCAAAGGCTCACAGAATTTATTGTAAAGAGTGCAATGACGTGATCGATGCAGAGAGTCATATATTCTTTAACCGTGATAATGCAACCTGCACCGAGGACGGACTTGTGACCGATTGGTGCCAGTATTGCGATTACGAGGCTATCACAACTGATGCAAACGGAAACGAGCTTCGTATTCCCGTTGCGGCAAAGGGGCATAAGTACGAGGACGGCTCCTGCACTGTTTGCGGCGAAAAGGACCCTGCTTCCGCTCCCGACGTAATTGCAGGAGACCTTGACAATAACGGAGAGATCAATTCACTTGACTCCAATATTCTCAAGAGGATCATTGCAGGAAAGATCACACCTGATGCTTATCAGATCCTTGCAGGAGACGTTGACGGCTCAGGCG